>JALTZY010000089.1 GCA_027045905.1 Paracoccaceae bacterium | reverse complement strand
TGTCCCGGTGGGGGGGCTGGGCGCAAAGGCTTAGATGGGGGGGCTATAGAGCAGAACGGGAGGGATGGAAAGGGGGGGCGGCAGGGCCGATTCGACCGGTGCCCGGGCTGGTGCCGGCCGCGCGGCGGTGGCATGGTGGGCGGGAGCGGAATGGGAGGAAGCGCCATGGCACAGGATTTCGCAGACAGGGTGGCGGCCCTGGCAGTGCGGTACCCGGACAATCTCGCGCTGCAGGCATTTGATCCGGTCTGGTATGCCTCCCTGGCCCCGGTGCTTCGGAGGCGTCTGAGAAAGTGCATGAATTCGGGCCTCGAGAATCCCGACAGCCAGATGGGCTGTTATGCCTGCCAGCCTTCGGATTACGACGATCTGCGGCCCTTCTTCGCCAAGGTGGTCTCGCGCTATCACCGTGTCGGCGAGGATGCGCGCCATGTGAGCGACTGGCGGCTGGCGGGGCTGGAGGGTCTGCCCGAAGACGGTGTGCTGGATCTCGCCCGCCTCGGCCTGCCGCCCTTGTCCATGCGGGTGCGGGTGGGGCGCAACCTGGCCGATCTGCCGCTGCCCGGGGCCATGTCGCGCGCCGACCGCCTGCGCCTCGAAACGCGCATGGCGACGGTATTCGACCGGCTTGCCGCCCGGCCCGATTTCGGCGGGGCGTACCACTCGCTCACCCCCGGCCATGCGCGGCAGATCGACGAGACCGCCTACCGCCGGCTGGTTGACGCCCATATCATGTTCAGGCCCATGGATGGCGACCGCTACCTGAAGGCCGCCGGGATCGCCGCCCACTGGCCGCACGGGCGCGGCTGCTATGTGTCGGCCGACCGGGCCTTCATCATCTGGGTCGGCGAGGAGGACCACCTGCGGATCATGGCGATGCAGCGCGGCACGGTGCTCAACGACGTGTTCGAGCGGCTCAGGGCCGCGCTCGATCTGATCGAGAGCCTGAGCGGGCTGGATTTCGCATGGTCGGACGATTACGGCGCCGTCACCTCGTGTCCGACCAATCTGGGCACCGGGATGCGCGCCTCGCTGCACCTGCCCCTGCCTCGCCTCACCCGTGGCGGCACCGATATCCGCGTCAAGGAAATCGCCCGCCCGCTGGGCCTGTCGGTGCGCGGCATCGGCGGCGAGCACACGCCGGTCGGCGCCGACGGCACCGTGGACATCTCGCCCTCGGCGCGGCTCTGCATCACCGAGGCCGGGATCCTCGCCGCGCTCTACCGGGGCGCCGGGCGGCTGATCGAAGCCGAGCGCGCCGCCTGAGCGGAGCAATCGGGCGCGGCGTCAAAGGCATACACAACATATCGCGAATGTGTTATATGACGCTCGGACACACCGAAAAGGACACAGCGAAACGGCCGCAAACGGCCCGAAGGGAGGGAAAATGGCTGCATTGTTCTCACAGGACTGGATGCTCGAATTCGGCACCGCATGGAATGCCGAGCCGGAACTGGGCCAGGCGCTTGCCAGGATCGATTTCACCTCGAATATCGGCTATGGCTTCATCGGCGAAGACGCCCCGCGCGGCTTCATCAAGGTCGAAGACGGCATGGTCACCGAGGCCGGCGAATATGGCGGCCAGGAGCTGAACTGGGACCTGCGCGCCTCCGAGGCCGACTGGAACAAGTGGCTCGACAAGGGGCTCGGCATGGTCGCGCTGGGCATGGCCTATACGCGGCGCAAGCTGCGCTTCGAGGTGGGTGATTACGGCGCCATGATCAAGAACCCGGCCATGGCCGGCCCCTTCATCAAGAGCTTCGCGGTGATGGGCCAGATCGCGCGCGACTGAGACCGTTTGACGAAAGCGGCCCGTCCGGGCCGGTTGGCCGTCGGCATTGCCGGCGGGCATGTTGCGCGGGCGGGCGAGGCTCCGGCCCGGGGCTGGTGGCGGAAGGGGCGGTTCAGCTCCGGTCGCGCCAGCGGTTGACGATCGGGTAGCGGCGGTCGAGCCAGAAGCTGCGCGGGGTCAGGCGGGTGCCGGGGGCGGACTGGAAGCGCTTGTATTCGCTGATGAATACCAGGTGTTCCACCCGCTCGACTGTGGCCCGGTCGAAGCCCTCGGCGACCAGTTCGCCGACCGGGGCTTCGCGGTCGATCAGCCCTTCGAGGATCGCGTCCAGCACCTCGTAGGGGGGCAGGGAATCCTCGTCTTTCTGATCTTCGCGCAGTTCGGCTGAGGGGGGCTTTTCAATGATCCGGGCGGGGATGATGGCGCCGGCGGGGGCGCGCATCCAGGCCGGATCGTGATGGGCATTGCGCCAGCGGCAGGTTTCGAAGACGCGGGTCTTGTAGAGGTCTTTCAGGGGGTTGTAGCCCCCGGCCATGTCGCCATAGATGGTGGCGTAGCCCACGGCGACTTCGCTCTTGTTGCCGGTGGTAAGCAGCATTTCGCCGAACTTGTTGGACAGCGCCATCAGCAGGAGGCCGCGCAGGCGCGACTGGATGTTTTCCTCGGTGATGTCCTCCTCGAGGCCGGCGAAGAGCGGCGCCAGCACCTCGCTCACCGCGGCGCGGGGGCCGGAAATGGGCAGGGTGTCGAGGCGGCAGCCGAGATTTTCGGCCATCTGGCGGGCGTCTTCGAGCGAGCTTTCGGAAGTGTATTCGCTGGGCAGCATCACGCAGCGCAGGTTTTCGGGCCCCAGCGCATCGGCGCCGATGGTGGCGACGAGCGCGCTGTCCACCCCGCCCGAGAGGCCCAGAAGCGCCCTGGTGAAGCCGGTCTTGGCGAAATAGTCGCGCACGGACTGGACCATGGCGCGGTAATCGGCCGCCCACGCGTCGGGCAGTGGGGCAGGGGGCTGGGGCTCGGCCTGCCAGACCCCGCCGCGCGCCACGAAGTCCACATGGCGGATCGTCTCGTCGAATTGCGGCAGTTGCAGCGGGCGGCTGCCATCGGGCGCGACCACGAAACTGCCGCCGTCAAACACCTGGTCGTCCTGACCGCCCGCCATGTTGAGGTACACGAGCGTGCGCCCGGTCTCGGCGGCGCGCGCGCCCATGACCGACCAGCGGTCCGTCATCTTGTCGCGGTAATAGGGCGAGCCGTTGGGCACCAGCAGGATCTCGGCGCCTTCGCGAACCAGATGGGCGGCGACATCGGCGTGCCAGGCGTCTTCGCAGATCGGGCTGCCGATCATGAGCGGGCCGACCCGGTAGGGCTCCTGACAGGGCGCCGGGGTAAACTGGCGCTTTTCGTCGAACACGGTTTCGTTGGGCAGGTGGTGCTTTTTCACCACATGGCGGATGCGCCCGCCGGCGAGGATGTAATAGGCGTTATAGAGGTGCTCGCCGTCGTGAAAGGGCGCACCGATGCCGATCGCCGGCCCCTCGGCGCAGTCGCGCGCGAGTGCCTCCACCGCCGCCATGGCATCGCGAAAGAATTGCGGGCGCATCACCAGGTCCTGGGTCTGGTAGCCGGTGACGAAGGCTTCGGGCAGGGCCAGCATGTCGGCTCCCGCGCCGCGCGCCTCCTGCCAGGCGGTGCGCGCCCGGGCGCGATTTTCGGCGATCGCCCCGGTGGTGGGGGCAAGCTGGGCGAGGGTCAGGCGAAAACGGTCGGGCATGAGAACTCCGGCGGCATCAACGCCGACAGGTTTAGCAGGTTTGCGCCAAGGGAAAAGGTGGCAGGGCGCGAAAGCGACCAAAAGCGTTGTTTCCGCAGCGCCGCTCGCTTAAGTTCGGTCTGATAGCGGTGGCTGAGGTGGAAAGGACATGTCCGAAAAGCAGAAGATGGCGGTTTTGCTCCTGTGTGCGGCGGGTCTGGCGCTGGGCGTACGGGGCATGCCGGCCCTGGCCCAGGAAGGCGGCGCGGTCGAGGTCAAGCAATACGACGACGGGGGCATCTACGAAGGTACCTTCAGGGACGGCCTCCAGCACGGCAGGGGCACCTACCGGCTGCCGTCGGGCTATGAATATACCGGCGATTTCGTCATGGGCGAGATCCGGGGGCAAGGGGTCGCGCGCTTTCCCAACGGCTCGGTTTACGAGGGCTCTTTCGAAAAGGGCAAGCCCCACGGATTCGGCAAGATCACCTTCGCCGACGGCTCCACCTTCGAGGGCGACTGGGTGGAGGGCAGGATCGACGGCTCGGGCCTGGCCGTCTATGCCAATGGCGTACGCTACGAGGGCGGGTTCCAGAATGCCCTGCATCACGGCAAGGGGCGCATGGAAAGCCCCTCGGGCTATGTTTACGAAGGCGACTGGGTGGCCGGGGTCAAGGAAGGCAGCGGCAAGTCGATCTACCCGGACGGCTCGGTCTATGAAGGCGAGATGAAAGGCGACCAGCGCAACGGCCAGGGCGTGCTGACCACGCCCGAAGGGATGCGCTACGAGGGCCAGTGGAAAAACGGCCAGATGCACGGCGTCGGCACCCTCACCCAGCCCAATGGCGATGTCTATACCGGCGCCTTCGTCAATGGTCAGCGCCAGGGCATGGGAAAGGTCACCTACGCCAATGGCGATGTCTACGAAGGCGAATTCGCCGATGACCGCCGCCACGGCACCGGCAAGTTCACCGGCGCCGACGGCTATGTCTACGAGGGCGACTGGGTGGCCGGGGTGATCGAGGGCGAGGGCAGGGTTGCCTACCCGGATGGCTCGGTTTACGAGGGCCAGTTCCGCGGCGGGCTGGCCGATGGCCAGGGCAGGATCACCTACCCCAATGGCAATACCTACGAGGGCGAATGGAAGGAAGGGGTGATCGAGGGCTTCGGCAAGGCGGTCTATGTGGATGGCCCCACCTATGAGGGCGAGTTCAGGGACGCCCTCTATGACGGCCAGGGCACGCTTACCTACCCGGACGGCTACAGCTATGTAGGCGGCTGGAAGCAGGGCAGGCGCCACGGCCAGGGCAAGACCACCTTTGCCGATGGCACCGTCTACGAGGGCGGCTTCGTGGACGGGCTGCGCGAGGGCCAGGGCACCATCACCATGCCCGACGGCTTCACCTATACCGGCGGCTGGCAGGCCGGCCAGTTCAGCGGCCACGGCGTGGCCACCTATCCCAATGGCGACGTCTACGAGGGCGAGTTCAGGGACGGCAAGCGCAATGGGCAGGGTACGGTGAAATATGCCGACGGGGCCGAGGCCAGCGGGGTCTGGGAAAACGGCGTGCTGACCGAACCGGTGGCGGAAAACAACTGAGCTAGGCCTCTGCCCTGCCCATGCCCGCGAAGCGCGGAGCGGGAAATGCGCAGGGCTCTGACCTGCTCCCCGGAAAAGTTCTCGAATTTGGGTTAGTCTGTTCTTCAACGGAGGAGACAGACGATGAAGAGAAGCCGTTTCAGCGAAGATCGGATCATCGGGATATTGAAGGAACAC
>JALTZY010000088.1 GCA_027045905.1 Paracoccaceae bacterium | reverse complement strand
CCCGCACCCGCCCCCCCCGGCGCCCGCCTGCCGGCAAAAGCGCAATTTCCGCCTTTCCCCCATTGTCATTTGCCGCTTTTAGCCCTTATGTTCGCAGCGCGCCCCGGTCGATGGCCCGGAGCCGATGAGTTTCTCTGCCCCCGATGACGGTAGGACCCGCGCGTGGGCTGAAGGATGTGACCGGACGGATGTCACCGGACGGTCAGTGACACGCCCGGAGCCGGACTCCGGGCCATGAACGGGCGGCCCCGCACCCCGCAAATGCAGGTGCCGAGGCCGTCGGAGAAGAAACGCGATGACGCGCGCGCGCATACAGGCAGGACGAGCAGCGCCCCCCGGGGCCCTTTCGCCATGCCGCCGCTCTGCGCCCCCCATTGCCACAGACAGACGCACGCCCCGATCCTCCTGCCCGGCAGGCAGCGGGTCCGGGCGATTGCGCGATGGAACGACATGGTCAAGAAAATGCTTATCGACGCCACCCACCCGGAGGAAACCCGGGTCGTGGTGGTGGATGGAAACCGGGTCGAGGAATTCGACTTCGAAAGCGAGAACAAGCGCCAGATCGCCGGCAACATCTACCTTGCCAAGGTAACCCGGGTCGAGCCTTCGCTGCAGGCGGCCTTCGTCGATTACGGCGGCAACCGGCACGGCTTCCTTGCCTTCAGCGAAATTCACCCCGATTACTACCAGATCCCGGTCGCCGACCGCGAAAAGCTGCTGGAAGAAGAGGCCGAGCTTGCCCGCGAAGAGCAGGCCGAGGAGGAGGCGCAGGAGGCGCGCCAGAAAGGGTCCGCCTCCCGCCGCCGCCGTGGCAAGGCGCGCGCGCAGGCCGAGAGCGCCGAGAGCGCGGCCGTCGCCAGCAAGGCGCCCGAAGAGACGATTTCGGGCATGGACGTGATCGACCTGGGCGAGGACGAAGAAGCCGGCCGGGACGCAAGCGGTGAAGAGGCAAGCGGTGAGGAGGCCGCCGCGCTCGCCGGAGAGGAAGCCGCTCCCTCGTCGGCAACCGCAAGCGACGCGGCGCAGGCCAGCGAGGCGGAGGAGGAGGCACCCGCCGCCGCCGGAGAGACCGGGGAAGCGGCAGGAGAGGTTGTCGGGGAGGCCGAGGAGGCCGCCGAAGCCGAGGATCCCCCCGCCGCCGAGGGGGCTGAAGAGGCCGAAGAGGCAGACATGCCCGCCGCCGCCGCGCAAGAGGATGCCGAGATCGAGGAGGTGGCCGACGAGGATATCGCCGAAGAGGTCCGCCCCCCGCGCAAGCGTCGCCCGAGAAAGTACAAGATCCAGGAGGTCATCAAGGTCCGCCAGATCCTGCTGGTGCAGGTGGTCAAGGAAGAGCGCGGCAACAAGGGCGCGGCGCTGACCACCTATCTCAGCCTCGCCGGGCGCTACTGCGTGCTGATGCCCAACACCGCGCGCGGCGGCGGCATCAGCCGCAAGATCACCAATGCCGCCGATCGCAAGAAGCTCAAGGCGATTGCCGCCGAGATCGACGTGCCCCGGGGCGCGGGCCTGATCGTGCGCACCGCCGGCGCCAGGCGCACCAAGTCCGAGATCAAGCGCGATTACGAATACCTCCTGCGGCTCTGGGAGCAGATCCGGGATCTGACGCTGAAGTCCATCGCCCCCACCAAGATCTACGAGGAAGGCGACCTCATAAAGCGCTCGATCCGCGACCTCTATGATCGCGAGATCGACGAAGTGCTGGTCGAGGGCGAGCGCGGCTACCGCACCGCCAAGGACTTCATGAAGATGATCATGCCGTCCCACGCCAAGAAGGTGAAGCACTATACCGAGGCGATGCCCCTCTTTGCCCGCTATCAGGTCGAAGGCTACCTCGCCGGCATGTTCAACCCGACCGTGCAGCTCAAATCCGGCGGCTATATCGTCATCGGCGTGACCGAGGCGCTGGTGGCCATCGACGTCAACTCGGGCCGCGCCACCAAGGAAGGCTCGATCGAGGAAACCGCCCTCAAGACCAATCTCGAGGCGGCCGAGGAAGTGGCGCGCCAGCTGCGCCTGCGCGACCTCGCCGGGCTGATCGTGATCGACTTCATCGACATGGAAGAGCGGCGCAACAACGCGGCGGTGGAAAAGCGCCTGAAGGAAAAGCTCAAGACCGACCGCGCCCGCATCCAGGTCGGGCGCATCTCGGGCTTCGGCCTGCTGGAGATGAGCCGCCAGCGGCTCAGGCCCGGCATGATCGAGGCCAGCACCCAGCCCTGCCCGGCCTGCCACGGCACCGGGCTGGTGCGCTCCGATGACAGCCTGGCGCTCTCGATCCTGCGCCAGCTGGAGGAAGAGGGCACCCGCGGGCGCTCGCGCGAGGTGCTGGTCAAGGCGCCGGTGGGGATCGTCAACTTCCTGATCAACCAGAAGCGCGAGCATATCGCCACGATCGAGGCGCGCTATGGCATGGCGGTACGCATCGAGGCCGACCCCTTCCTGATCTCGCCCGATTTTTCCATCGACAGGTTCAGGTCCGCCACCCGCCCGCTTGTCGAGGCCGACAGGCCGGTGGTCTCGGGGTCTTCGGCGCTGATGAGCGAAGTGGACGAATCGACCGATGCCGCGACCGTCGAAACTGTCGCCAGCGAGGAGGGCGATGCTCCCAGGCCGAAGAAACGCCGCCGCCGCCGCCGCCGTCGGCGCTCCTCGGCCGCGGGCGAGGCCGTGTCCGGGCGCGAGGGGCAGAGCGGGGAAGAGAGCGCCGAGCCCGGAGGCGAGAGCGCCGAAGAGGCCGTGCAGGAGACCCCGGAAGAGGGCGCGGATCAGCAGCCCTCCGGGAGTGGAGAGGCTTCCGGGAGCGAGGAGACGGCCGGGAAAAAGGCCGATCAGGCAGCGAAGAAGCCGCGCGGCGGCCGTCGCAAGACCAGGGCGGCAGAATCGCAAGAGACGCAAGAGACGTCCGGGACCGGCGCACAGGAAGGCGAACCGGCGGGCGAAGAGGCCGGCGCAAGGCCCCGGAGCCGCAAGGTCAGCCGCAAGCGCAAATCCGCCGCCGGCGGCAAGGACGGGCAGGCCGGGGCCGGGGAGGGCAGTGGCGAGGCTTCGCCGGGCGAGGCCGGCAAAGAGGCAAGGAATGGCGAAAAGCCCGAAAAGCCGGAAAAACCCGAAAAGAGCACGCGCGCAAAGCGTTCCTCCAGCCGCAGGAATTCCGGGAAAAAGGCCGAGCCGGCTGCGAAGTCCGGTGCGCCGGAAGCGGAGCCCGAGCCCGAACCGGAAGCGGAGCCCGAGCCCGCCGGGCCCGCACCGGAGGCCCCTGCATCCGAGCCGGAGCCCGCCGCATCCGGGGGGCCGGAGGCTCCCGCGCCCGATCCCTCCGAGCCCGCGCCCGAGGCTTCCCCCCGGCCGCGCAAGAGGGGCTGGTGGTCGCTGGGCCGCTGAGCGGGAATGGAAGATGCCGGGGCGCGCGCCGCCGCCCCGGCCGCTACCTGCGGATGAAGAACACCAGCGCATCTCCCCGCCCGGCCTGCCCGAGCAGCGCATATCCCTGCTCGGCGCAGAAATGGGGCACGTCGATCACTGCCGCGGGGTCGTCGCTCAGGAGCGCCAGCACCTCGCCTTCCTTCATGGAAATCAGCCGCTTGCGCGCGCGCAGCACCGGCAGCGGGCAGAGGAGCCCGCGCGCGTCCACCTCCTGGTTTGCCTTCGGTTCGGACTCCTGCGCCGTCATGCTTCAGCCTGCTAACGGCCCCGCGCGCGCAGGTCCAGAGAAACTTCGCGAATATGTGACAGACAGGCGGGTGACGCGCGCTTGCGGACAGGGTAGGAAGGGCCATGTTCGGCATTGAAATCATCGACGCATCCCTGCTCCCCGCCATGCTGGTCGCGCTGGTGGGGGGGGCGCTTTCCTTCGTCAGCCCCTGCGTGCTGCCGATCCTGCCGCCCTATCTGGCCTATATGTCCGGCGTGTCCATGGGCGAGCTTTCCCAGGGCCGGCGCGCCGGGGGGAAGGTGGTGCTGACGGCGCTCTTCTTCGTGCTGGGGCTTTCGACGGTGTTTCTGTTTCTCGGCTTCACCGCTTCGGCCTTCGGGGCGTTCTTCCTGAAGAACCAGTCGCTTTTCAATACGCTTGCCGGGATTCTGGTGATGATTTTCGGAGCCCATTTCGTGGGCGCGATCCGGCTTCCCTTTCTCGAGCGCGAGGCGCGCATGGATGCGGGAGATCGCGGCGGCAGCGCTATCGGCGCCTATTTCCTGGGTCTGGCCTTTGCCTTTGGCTGGACCCCCTGCATCGGCCCGCAGCTGGGCGCGATCCTGTCGCTGGCGGCGAGCGAAGCCGATCTTGCGCGCGGCACGCTGCTGCTCGGGGTCTATGCGGCGGGGCTCGGCGTGCCGTTTCTGCTGGTCGCCGCCTTCTTCCCGCGCATGCAGGGGCTGATGAACTGGATGAAGCGTCATATGGAACGGATCGAAAAGGTCATGGGGCTTCTACTCTGGACCATCGGCCTTCTGATGCTGACCGGCGGTTTTTCGGTGATGTCCTACTGGCTGCTCGAGAACCTTCCGTTTCTCGCCGGGCTGGGCTGAATGGGGGCATAATTCTGCCAGATTTTTCTGCCATGCTCCGCGCGAGGCAATACGATCGGGGCAGGGATGTCCGAGCAGAGCAGAGAGTCCGGGCAGAGCAGACAGAAACCCACAGGGCAGGTGCGCCGGCGCCGGGTCTTCTACATCCCCGGCTATGACCCGGTGCATCCGCGCCGCTACCGCGAGATCTACCGGCGCGAGAGCGCCGCGCAGGCCGAGATTTCCGGCTACGAAATCGCCCTCAAGGGCCGGCCGGGTGCTGCGCGCTACGGCTGGCAGGTGCGCGCCCGGATCGAGGGCGCCGAGGTCGAGGCCGACATGCGGGTGCTGGTCTGGTCCGATATCGTCAAGGAGTCGATGGAAGCCAACATCCCCGCCACCTACTGGATGCTGGTCCGCACCGCCTGGACCTATATCGCCTCGGGGGCGCTCAGGCGGCTGATGTGGCTGCGCAAGGGGCCGGTCATCGCCGCGCTCTACCCGATCAGCCTGCTTTTGCTGCAATTGCTGCTGGCGCTGGGGCTCGGCTGGGGTCTCGGCGCGCTTGCGGCATGGGGCGCGCGCGCGCTGGCGGGAGGCTGGGCCGGGCTTGCCGCCTTCTGGGTGGTTTTTGCGACGGTGGTGGCGGGCACCTTGCGCTGGTTTCGCAAGATCGACAACAAGCTCCTCGCCTATTACCTCATGCACGATTACGCCTATTCCGCCTCCACCGGCGGCGCCAACCCGCCGGAGCTCGAAGCGCGCATGGCCGAATTCGCCGACGAGATCGCCGCCGCGTTCGGCGAAGACGTGGACGAAGTGCTGGTGGTGGGCCATTCCTCCGGTGCGCATCTGGGGGTGTCGATCCTCGCCGACCTGATCCGCGCGGGCCGGGTGCCCGCCGACGGCCCGGCGCTGGGCTTTCTCAGCCTCGGGCAGGTGGTGCCGATGGTCTCCTTCCTGCCCGGCGCCCACCGCTTGCGCGCCGATCTCCATTATCTCAGCCAGCGCGACGAGCTTTTCTGGCTCGACGTCACCGCGCCGGGCGATGGCTGCGCGTTTGCGCTCTGCGATCCGGTGGCGGTCTCGGGCGTGGCGCCGCGCGCGGGGCAGAAATGGCCGCTGGTGATCTCCGCCGCCTTCACCCAGACGCTGAGCCCCGCGCGCTGGAAGGAGCTGCGCTGGCGCTTCTTTCGCCTGCATTTCCAGTATCTCTGCGCCTTCGACCGGCCCGGCGATTACGACTATTTCCGCATCACCGCCGGCCCCCTGACGCTGGCCGAGCGCTACCGGGAGCGTCAGCCGTCAAAGAGCCGCATTGACATCGCCGCGTCGAAATACACTTCAATGGCACCATGAGCACGCCGCCGCCCAAGCCGCCCAAACCCCCGGCGCGCCCGCCGAAAGTCTCGCTCTGGCGCTATCTGCGACTGTTTCGCCGTGATATCCTCTCGGCCCAGCCCGCCCGGCTCTACCGCGCCTGGATGGCCGAGTTTCGCACCCCCTTCTTCCGCTCCTATCTGTGCAACGACCCGTCTCTGGTCGAACTGGTGCTCAAGGAGCGGCCCGACGACTTCCCCAAATCCGACCGCATCCGCGAAGGCCTCGCCCCGCTCCTGGGCAATTCGGTCTTCATCACCAATGGCGAGACGTGGAAGCGCCAGCGGCGCATCATCGACCCGGCCTTCGAAGGCGGACGGCTGCGCGATACCTTCCCGGCGATGTGGGATGCGGGCGTGGCCGCGGTCGAGCGCCTGCGCGAGATGGCCGACGGGCGCGCGCTCGAGATCGAGGCCCAGACCAGCCACATGGCCGCCGACGTGATCTTTCGCACCCTGTTTTCGATCCCGATCGAGAACGAGACCGCGGCGGCGGTCTTTTCCCGCTTCAAGGCGCACCAGCGCGCCTCTCCGGTGCTCAATCTGGGCGCGCTGCTGCCGCTTCCGCGGTGGTTTCCGCGCTTTCACAGCCGCCAGACGCGCGAGACCGCCCGCGATATCCGCGCCCTGATCACGGCGCTCACCGCCGAGCGGATGGCAGCGATCCGGGCCGGGCGCGCGCCGGACGATCTGGCGACCAAGATCATGACCACGCCCGACCCGGAGACCGGCGAGACCTTCGACACCGAAGAGATGGTCGATCAGGTGGCGATCTTCTTCCTCGCCGGCCACGAGACCAGCGCTTCGGCGCTCGCATGGGCGCTCTACCTGCTGGCGCTCTACCCGGACTGGCAGGAGCGGGTGGCAGAAGAGGCGCGCGCGGCGATCGACCCGGAAAAGATATATTTTTCAACCCTTTCCAAGCTCAAAATTTCCCGAGACGTGTTCCGCGAGGCGATGCGCCTCTACCCGCCGGTGCCGATGATGGTGCGCGAGGCGGTGAAATGCGAGCGTTTTCGCGACCGCGAGGTGGCGCGCGGCAGCCAGATCGTGCTCAGTCCCTGGCACCTGCACCGCCACGAGCGCCTCTGGGAGCGGCCCGACGATTTCGACCCGGCGCGCTTTGGCACGGAAAACGGCAAGGCCTGCCTGCGCAGCGCCTACATGCCCTTTTCGCAAGGCCAGCGGGTTTGCCCCGGCGCCGGCTTCGCCATGGCCGAGGGGCCGCTCCTGCTGTCGATGCTGGTGCGGGCCTTCCGCCTCGCGCCGGTCGAGGGGCGCGCGCCGATGCCGGTCGCCCACCTCACCGTGCGCGGGCGCGACGGTATCTGGCTGCGCCTCACCCCGCGCAGGGCTGGGGAGTGAGGCTCCTTGCCCCGACTTCGTGCGCGCGGAGGCAGGCGGCCGGCGGTGGCGCGCAAGCGCCGCGAAAGCCCTGTCATTGCGCGCCGCATTCCTTATAATGGCCCCGATCCGCCGCCAGACGCGCCCCATGCAGCAGACGAGCCTTGCCATATCCATGCCCGCCAAGCATTCCCAGCCTTCCGTCCGCCGCGACCGGCTGATCCTGCTCGTGCTGCTCGCGCTGCTGCTCATGGGTCTCGCAGGCGCCATTGCCGCCACCGGCTGGAGCGAAGTCATGGCCCAGCTGCGCCGGGTCGGCCCCGGGCAGATCGCCCTGCTGCTCGGGCTTTCACTGGTCAATTACCTCGCCCGCGCGCTGCGCTGGCACCTGTTTGCGCTGAGGCTGGGACTGGGGACGGGGCTTTTGCAGGATGCGCGCCACTTTCTCGGCGGCTTTGCCATGTCGGTGACGCCGGGGCGGGTGGGCGAGCTGGTGCGGATGCGCTGGATCCGGCGCGAGACCGGCTGGAGTTTCGAGCGCACGGCGCCGCTGGCGCTGGCGGACCGGGCCTCGGATCTCGCCGCGATGGGGCTGCTGCTCGGGTTGATGCTCGCGCTTTCGGGCAAGAACATGGCTTTCGGTGCGCCGGTTGCGGCTTTGGCGCTGGCGGGCGCGTTCGTGGCTACCCGCCCGGCGCTTCTGGACGGTCTCGCGCGCTGGGGATACCGGCTTACCGGGCGGTTCGCGCGACTGTTTGCGCGCCTGCGCCGGGCGGCGCGCTCGCTTGCGACCTTCTCGGCGCCGGGGCTTCTGGCCGGGGTGGCGCTGCTGGGCGCGGCGGGCTGGATGGCCGAGGGGCTGGCCTTCCATCTGCTGCTGGTCTGGATGGGGGCCGATATCGGCCTTGCGCGGGCCACGGCGATCTTCATCTTCTCGGCGCTCGCCGGCGGGCTCACCGGGGCGCCCGGGGGCGTGGGCGGAGCCGAGGCGGCGATGGTGGCGCTGCTCGCACTCGAAGGCGTGCCGATGGAGGTGTCGCTGCCGGCCACCGCGATCATCCGCCTGACCACCCTGTGGTTTGCCATCGCCATCGGGCTCGTGGTGTTTCCATGGGCCGAGAAATACAGCCGAAGGGGGGCTCATGCGCTGGAAGGAAACTGACTATGCCGGCTGGGGCCGGGTGCTGAGGGCGCACGGGCAGATTGCGCGCCCCGAGAAGCTTGCCGCCCTGAAGGCCGCGCTGGCCGAGACGCCCGCCCCGGCAATCGGCAACCGGCGCTCCTACAATGACGCGCCGCTCAATTCCGGCGGCCGGGTGATCGACATGACCCGGCTCGACCGGATCCTGTCCTTTGAGCCCGAAACCGGCCTGCTGGAGGCGGAAGCCGGGATCGAGATCGGCGAGATCGCCCGCCTGTTCGCCCCGCAGGGCTGGCTGCCCACGGTCATGCCCGGCACCGGGCGCGCCACCCTCGGCGGCTGCATCGCCCAGGATGTGCACGGCAAGTCCCACCAGCAGGACGGCTCCTTCGGCCAGCATGTAGAGAGCGTGACCCTGCTGCAGGGCGAAAGGCGCGTGAGCGCAAGCCCCACGCGCAACAAGGCGCTGTTTCGCGCCACCATGGGCGGGCTCGGCCAGACCGGGGTGATCCTGAGCGCGAAGATCCGCATGACCCCGTGCCCCGGCACCATGGTGCGCGTCACCGAGAGCCGGGCCGAGAACTGGGATGAATTCATCGCGCTGCTTGACCGCTCCACCGCGCCTTATGTGGTGGGCTGGATCGACGCCACCGCGCGCGGCGCGGCGATGGGGCGGGGCATCCTCGAGGAAGGCGAGCTTTCGGCCACGCTCGAGCCCTGGCCCAAGAAGGCGCGCCGGGTGCCGTTGGACGCGCCTTCCTCCGCCCTGGCAAGCCCGGTGGTCAAGCTCTTCAACGCCGCCTATTACAGGCGCGTGCCCGAAGAGGGGCGCATCCGCGAGCGGCCGATTGCCGATTTCTTCTTCCCGCTCGACAAGATCCATGACTGGAACCGCCTCTATGGCAAGCGCGGCTTCTACCAGTTCCAATGCGTGGTGCCGCCGGGCAAGGTGGAGGCGCTCAGGGCGATCATGGCGCGGATCGCCGAGAGCGCCATGGCCTCGCCGCTCGCGGTGCTCAAGCGCATGGGGCCGGGGCGCGCGGGGATGATGTCATTCCCGATGGGGGGCTACACGCTGGCGCTCGACTTCCCGGCGCGCAAGGGGGTGGAGGCGCTGATCCGCTCGCTTCAGCAGATGGTGCTGGAGGCCGGCGGGCGGCTCTATCTGGCCAAGGACGCGCTGGCCGAGGGCGAGACGATCCGCGCCATGTATCCCGAGCATGGCGAATGGGCGGCGATCTGCGATCGCGCCGACCCCGCGCGCGCGCTGGAGACCGACCTGACCCGCCGCCTGGGCCTGAGGAGCATGACATGAGCGAAACCTGGATCATACTCGGCGCCACTTCCTCGATGGCGCGCGCTTTCGCGCGGCTCAAGGCAGAGCAGGGCGCGCGCCTGCTGCTCGCAGGCCGCGACATGGCCGAACTCAGACGCCTTGCCGCCGACATGCGCCTTCGCGGCGCCGAAGAGGCCGAGGCGCTCGCGCTTGAAGCGCGCAACCCCGCGACCTTCGCCCCGGTGATCGAACGCGCCGAGGCGGCAGGGGGCATGATCTCGGCCGCGATCTTCATCGGCTCGATGCCCGAACAGGCGGCGATTGACGCCGACCCTTCTCTGATCGAAGGCGTGGTGGCCGACAGCTTCACCGGCCCCGCGCGCTTTTTGCAGATGCTGGCGCCGGTGATGGAGGCGCGCGGCGGCGGCACAGTGGTGGGCGTGGGCTCGGTGGCGGGCGACCGCGGGCGGCTTGGCAATTACGTTTATGGCGCGGCCAAGGCGGGCTTTGCCACCTACCTTTCGGGCCTGCGCAACCGGCTCGGGCGCGAGGGCGTGCATGTGCTGACGGTAAAGCCCGGCTTCGTCGATACCGCCATGACCTGGGGGCTCGAGGGGATGTTCCTCGTCGCGAGCCCCGAGGCTGTGGCCGCCAGCATAGAGCGCGCGATGGCGAAGCGGAAAAACACCCTCTACACCCCCTTCTTCTGGCGCTGGATCATGCTGATCATCCGCCTGATCCCGGAGCCGCTGTTCAAGAAACTCTCGATCTGAAGCGCCTGGAGTTCAGCCGGGCGGGGGGCGATTTTTCGCAGAAAAATAGGGGCGCTGGCCGCGCGCTTGCGAGAGCAGCACACGGTTGGCGAAATCCGCGATCAGGCGGGCGGTTTCCTCGGGCCTTTCCAGATGCGGCGCGTGGCCGCAAGCTTCGAGGATTGCCACTTCGGGGGGCGCGGGCAGATGGCGGCGGAGCGCGTCGATCTGGGCCAGCGTGCCGTATTGGTCCTCGCGCCCCTGGATCGCCAGCACCGGCACGCTTATGGCCGGCAGCAGGGCCTCGATCCGCCCGACGGCGAAATCCGCCCGCCCCCAGGCCCCGGCCCAGCCGGCAAACATCGCGTCCACGTCGCGGTGGTGGCGCACAAGGCGCGGGCGGATGCGCTCCCGATAGTCGCGGCGCGCCGCTTCGATCGCCGCCAGCCCCATCGGCTCGGTAAAGAAATGCGGTGCGATCAGGCAGGCCCCGGCCACGCGCGCATCATCGTTCTGGCCCAGATATGCCGCGGCAATCGAGCCGCCGTCGCTGTGGCCCACCAGCACCATGCGCCCGAGCCCGGCGGTCTCGAACAGCGCCGGCAGGGCGCCCGCCTCGCGCTCGAGAAAGTCGGCAGGCCAGGGCAGGGGCCGCGGGCTCGAGGCGCCATAGCCTGCCCGCGACCAGGCAAAGACCCCGCAGCCCGTTGCCGCCACCAGCGCCTCGGGCAGGGCGCGCCAGATGCCGGCCGAGCCCAGCCCCTCGTGCAGCAGCACGATCGTGGGCGCCTGCCGCGGGGGCGGGCCCCAGACGCGCGCCTCGAGCCGCACGCCCTCCACTTCGAGAAATATCTGCCCGTCCGTGCGCGAGTCCATGCCCGAGGCTAGCGCGCCATGGGGCCGCCCCGCAAGGGGCGGCGGTTGCGCACGGGCCGGGCGTCCGGGCCATGTACGAATGATCGTGCCAGCCCGCCGCCGAGCCCGGCGCAGGGGTCGTTTTCGGGCAAGACCATCGGTAACGTGTCGCAAACAGGCGGTTTTCGGTTGAATTTCGCGATCCGATCGTGTTGTCTCGACGGCGCGAGTGGCGAAATGCAGCCGCAGATCATGGGGGCGCAGATCATGCAGATCATGGGGGGGAGCTCTTGACCGGGGCGACAGCTGGCGACGGATTCGTCGTGTTCGACCATGTGCAAAAGAGCTATGACGGCGAGGTTCTGGTCGTCAAGGACCTGAACCTTTCCATCGCCCGGGGCGAGTTCCTGACCATGCTCGGCCCGTCGGGCTCGGGCAAGACCACCTGCCTGATGATGCTGGCCGGCTTCGAGACCGCCACTCACGGCGATATCCTGCTCGACGGCAAGCCGATCAACAATATCCCGCCGCACAAGCGCGGCATCGGCATGGTGTTTCAGAATTACGCGCTGTTTCCGCACATGTCGGTGGGCGAAAACCTGTCCTTCCCGCTGGAAGTGCGCAATATCGGCAAGTCCGAGCGCGAAGAGAAGGTCCGCCGCGCGCTCGACATGGTGCAGATGGGCGAATTCGCCAATCGCCGCCCGGCCCAGCTTTCCGGCGGCCAGCAGCAGCGCATCGCGCTGGCGCGCGCGCTGGTCTTCGAGCCCGAACTGGTGCTGATGGACGAGCCTCTGGGCGCGCTCGACAAGCAGCTGCGCGAGCATATGCAGTTCGAGATCACCCGGCTGGCGCACGATCTGGGCATCACCGTGGTCTATGTGACCCACGATCAGACCGAGGCGCTCACCATGAGCGACAATGTCGCCGTGTTCGAGGATGGCCGCATCCAGCAGCTGGATGCGCCCGACAAGCTCTATGAAGAGCCGATGAACTCGTTTGTCGCCCAGTTCATCGGCGAGAACAACACGCTCTCGGGCGTGGTGCAGCAGATCAGCGGCGACAGCTGCACGGTAAAGCTCGATTCGGGCGAGGTGATCGAGGCCAACCCGGTCAATGTCAGCGCCCCCGGCGAGCGCACCCTGGTCTCGATCCGCCCCGAGCGGGTCGAATACAACAAGGCCCGCCTGCAGGAAGGCGCCTTCACGCTCAGGGCCGAGGTGCTCGAATTCATCTATATGGGCGACGTGTTCCGCACCCGGCTCAGGGTTGCGGGCCGGGACGATTTCATCATCAAGACCCGCAACGCACCCGATGCGGAGCGGCTCGAACCCGGCCAGACGATCGAGATCGGCTGGCTGCCACGCGATTGCCGCGCGCTCGACGCGTGAGCTGAGCACCGGCGCCTGCCTTTCCGGGGGCGGCGTCGGCCTTGATACCGGAAGACAAGGGAGTAACACATGAAACTGACAACGACACTGATGGCCACCAGCGCCCTGATCGCCTCGACGCTCGCGGCGGGCGCCGAGGACATGACGCTGGTCTCCTGGGGCGGCGCCTACCAGGCCAGCCAGCAGAAGGCCTATGCCGAACCCTACATGAAGATGCACCCGGATGTGAACATCATCTGGGACGAAAGCTCCGCCGAGGCCGTGGCCAAGCTTCGCGCCATGGCCGAGGCCGGCAACACCACCTGGGACGTGGTGGATGTGGTCGCCGCCGATGCCATTCGCCTGTGCGACGAGGGCCTGGCCATGGAGATCGACCCCGACACGCAGCTCGCCCCGGCGCCCGACGGCACCCCGGCCAGCGAGGATTTCGGTGAGACGCTGGTGAGCGAATGCTTCATCCCGCAGATCGTCTATTCCACCACCTTCGGCTACCGCACCGACATGGTGGGCGACAACCCGCCGACCAGCGTCTGCGACGTGTTCGACACCGAGAAATATCCCGGCAAGCGCAGCCTCGAAAAGCGCCCGATCGGCAATATGGAATGGGCGCTGATCTGCGACGGCGTGCCGGACGATCAGGTCTATGACGTGCTGGCCACCGAAGAGGGCCAGGCCCGCGCCTTCGCCAAGCTCGACACGATCAAGGATGACGTGATCTGGTGGACCGCCGGCGCCGACACGCCGCAGCTTCTGGCCGATGGCGAAGTGGTCATGGGCTCCACCTATAACGGCCGCCTGTTCAAGCTGATCGTGGAAGACAAGCAGCCGGTCGCCATGCTGTGGGATGCGCAGATGTTCGACCTCGACGGCTGGATCATTCCCGCCAACCTCTCTGACGAGCGCAAGGCCCGGGCGCTGGACTTCGTCTATTTCGCCACCGACACCCAGCGTCTGGCGGATCAGGCCAAGTACATCTCCTACGGCCCGGCGCGCAAGTCCTCGGCGCCGCTGGTGGGCAAGCATGCCACGCTCGGCATCGACATGGCCCCCTACATGCCGACCGATCCGGCCAATGCCAAGCATACCTTCCTGTTCAACTATGACTTCTGGGCCGATTACCGCGACGACCTGGATGCCAAGTTCCAGGCCTGGGTTTCCAAGTAAGCCCTTGATGTGAAACGAAGATGCGGGGCCTTCGGGCCCCGTTTCCCGATCTGGCCGAGGAAGGGGAAAGATGAGCGATCAGACCGATACCGGCACTGATACTGGCCCGGTGCTCACCGCCGACGGCCGCTCGCTGAAGCAGAGCCTCGAGCGCGCCCTGCGCCGCGAGAAACTGCGCGCGCTGATGCTGATCGCGCCGCTCCTGATCTATGTGCTGGTCACCTTCATTGCCCCGATTGCCGACATGCTGTTTCGCTCGGTGGAAAACCGGATCGTTTCCGAAACCCTGCCGCGCACGGTGATCGCGCTTCAGGACTGGGACTATGAGAGCGGCGAAATGCCCGGCGAGCCGGTATTCGCCGCTCTGGCCGCAGACCTGCGCGAAGCGGTCAAGGCCAAGAAACATACGCGCCTCGGCACCCGGCTCAATTACGAGCTCACCGGCATGTCGAGCCTGTTTCGCCAGATCGGCCGCAAGATCAAGCGCATGAAGGATGACAAGCCCTTTCGCGAACAGTTCCTCAAGGTCAACAAGAAGTGGGGTGACCCGGAAGTCTGGGGCGTGATTCAGACCTATTCCTCGCCGTTCACCGCCGGCTATTTCCTCAATGCAGTGGACCTGCGCCTGACCCCGCGCGGGGTGGAGCAGCGTCCGGAAAGCGAGCGCGTCTATATCATGCTGTTCAAGCGCACCATCTTGCTCAGCGCGCTGATCACCTTCATGACCTTCCTTCTGGGCTACCCGATCGCCTATCTGCTGTCGAACCTGAAGATGAAGACCGCCAACATGCTGATGATCCTGGTGCTGCTGCCGTTCTGGACCTCGCTTCTGGTGCGCACCTCGGCCTGGAAGGTGCTGTTGCAGCAGCAGGGGGTGGTGAATGACGTGCTGGTCTGGCTGGGCCTGATCGCCGACGATCACCGGCTCGAGCTGATCAACAACGCCACCGGCACCGTCATCGCCATGACCCATATCCTGCTGCCCTTCATGATCCTGCCGCTCTATTCGGTGATGAAGACCATCCCGCCCTCTTACGTGCGCGCGGCAAAGAGCCTTGGCGCCACGCCGTTTACCGCCTTTCGCCGGGTCTATTTCCCGCAGAGCATTCCGGGCATCGGCGCCGGGGCGATCCTCGTCTTCATTCTTGCGATCGGCTATTACATCACCCCGGCGCTGGTGGGCGGGCGCTCGGGCACCTTCATCTCCAACCGCATCGCCTACCATATCTCGGTCTCGCTCAACTGGGGCCTCGGGGCGGCGCTGGGCGCGCTGCTGCTGGTGCTGGTGCTGGCGCTTTATGCGCTCTACGACAAGATCGTGGGCATCGACAACGTGAAGCTGGGATAGGAGGCAATGATGGGAAAACTGCCGCCATATGCAACGCTGGGCGAGCGGATCTGGCATTACGCCTTCTACGTCATCTGCGCGCTGATCTTCTTCTTCCTGATCTTCCCGATCATCGTCATCATCCCGCTCAGCTTCAACGCGCTGCCCTACTTCACCTTCACCCCCGAGATGCTGCGCCTCGATCCGGCGGGCTATTCGCTGGACCATTACCGCGACTTCTTCACCAATTCCGACTGGCAGAAGGCGATGTGGAACTCGATCAGGATCGCGCCGATGGCGACGCTGATCTCGGTCTCGCTGGGCACGCTGGCGGCGATCGGGCTGAGCCAGAGCCATGTGCCCTTCCGCGGCCCGATCATGGCGGTGCTGATCAGCCCGATGATCGTGCCGCTGATCATCTCGGCTTCGGGGATGTATTTCTTCTATTCGCGCCTTGGCCTGCAGGGCACCTATTGGGGGGTGGTGCTGGCCCATGCGGTGCTGGGGATCCCCTTCGTGATCATCACTGTCACCGCCACGCTGGTGGGCTTCGACCGCTCGCTCACCCGGGCCGCGGCCAGCATGGGGGCGGGGCCGGTGCGCACCTTTTTCCGCATCCAGATGCCGCTGATCATGCCCGGCGTCATCTCGGGGGCGCTGTTTGCCTTCATCACCTCCTTTGACGAGGTGGTGGTGGTGCTGTTCGTGGGCTCGGTCAGCCAGAAGACCCTGCCCTGGCAGATGTTTATCGGGCTTCGCGAAAATATCAGCCCCACGATTCTCGCGCTGGCGACGATCCTGGTGACGCTCTCGATCCTGCTGCTGACCACGCTGGAGCTTCTGCGCCGGCGCTCGGAGCGACTGCGCGGGCTGAGCCCGCAATGAAGCAGGGCCGGCGAGGCCGCGCCGAAGGGCGGCGGTCCGGCAACCTGCGGGGAGGGTTTCGCGCCGGTTTTTCGCGCCGCTTACGAAATCTTTACCGGAATCGTTCAAGCCTGTGGGGAGCGGTGCAACCGGCCTTGCAGGCCGGCGCCTGCGCGACTATGACTCGGGCGGATGAACGACGGACACACAGCGACAGGAGCAGGCGCGACATGATCGATCCGATGGAAGGGCTGAAGAGCTTCATCATACCGACGGTGGAGGAGACCACTTCGCGCGGCTCGATCCGCTACGACATCTTCTCGCGGCTCCTGAAGGAGCGGATCATCTTCGTCGCCGGCCCGGTCCAGGACGAGATGGCCACCATCATCGTCGCCCAGCTTCTGTTCCTCGAGGCGGAGAACCCGTCCAAGGAAATCTCCATGTATATCAATTCGCCCGGCGGCGTGGTGACCTCCGGCCTCGCGATCTACGACACGATGCAATATGTCAAGCCGAAGATATCCACCGTCTGCATCGGCCAGGCCGCCTCGATGGGCTCGCTGCTGCTGGCCGCCGGCGAGCCGGGGATGCGGGTCGCGCTCCCGAATGCGCGCATCATGGTGCACCAGCCCTCGGGCGGCTACCAGGGCCAGGCCACCGACATCATGATCCATGCCCGCGAAACCCAGAAGCTCAAGGACCGGCTCAACGGCATCTATGTCAAGCATACCGGGCGCAGGCTCGAGGAAGTGGAGGAGGCGCTCGAGCGCGACAAGTTCATGGACCCGGCCGAGGCGAGGGAATGGGGGCTGATCGACGATATCGTCGAAAGCCGCGCGAAGGATGGCGAGGACGGCTAGGCGCCCGCCCTTGCCGGGCGGCTAAAAGGGATTGTGCCTCCTTGCCGGCTCGCATAAGCTGAGGCCGCGAAGGGGGATATGGCCCGGAGGGGCCGGGATTGGACAAGGGCTGCGGCCTGGAGAACGGATATGGCGAACAATTCCTCCAACGGCGGTGACAGCAAGAACACCCTCTATTGCTCCTTTTGCGGCAAGAGCCAGCACGAGGTGCGCAAGCTGATCGCCGGGCCGACCGTGTTCATCTGTGATGAATGCGTCGAGCTGTGCATGGATATCATCCGCGAGGAGAGCAAGTCCTCGGGGCTGAAAAGCAGCGAGGGCGTGCCCACCCCGCAGGAGATCTGCGACGTGCTCGACGATTACGTGATCGGTCAGGAGCATGCCAAGCGGGTGCTCTCGGTGGCAGTCCACAACCACTACAAGCGCCTCAACCACGCCGCCAAGGCCGGCGAGGATATCGAACTGGCCAAGTCCAACATCCTGCTGATCGGCCCGACCGGCTGCGGCAAGACCCTGCTCGCGCAGACGCTGGCGCGCATCCTCGACGTGCCCTTCACCATGGCCGACGCCACCACGCTCACCGAAGCGGGCTATGTGGGCGAGGACGTGGAGAACATCATCCTCAAGCTCCTGCAGGCGAGCGAATACAATGTCGAGCGCGCCCAGCGCGGCATCGTCTATATCGACGAGGTGGACAAGATCACCCGCAAGTCCGACAATCCTTCGATCACCCGCGACGTTTCGGGCGAGGGTGTGCAGCAGGCGCTGCTGAAGATCATGGAGGGGACCGTGGCCAGCGTGCCGCCGCAGGGCGGGCGCAAGCATCCGCAGCAGGAATTCCTGCAGGTGGACACGACCAATATCCTGTTCATCTGCGGCGGCGCCTTCGCGGGCCTCGAAAAGATCATCGCCCGGCGCGGCAAGGGCACCTCGATCGGTTTCGGCGCCGATGTGAAGGACGAGGATGCCCGTGGCATCGGCGAGATCTTTCAGGATCTCGAGCCCGAAGACCTGCTGAAATTCGGCCTGATCCCCGAATTCGTCGGGCGCCTGCCGGTAATCGCGACGCTCACCGATCTGGACGAGGACGCGCTGGTCACCATCCTCACCCAGCCGAAGAATGCCCTGGTCAAGCAGTACCAGCGCCTGTTCGAACTCGAGGATGCCAAGCTTACCTTCACCGACGACGCCCTCAGGGCCATCGCCCGGCGCGCCATCGAGCGCAAGACCGGCGCCCGCGGTCTGCGTTCGATCATGGAAGACATCCTGCTCGATACCATGTTCGAACTGCCGGGACTGGAAAATGCCAATGAGGTCGTGGTCAATGAAGAGGCCGTGGCAGGCGACGCCAAGCCGCTGATCATCTATACCGACAGCGCCAAGGAGGGCACCGGCGCCTGAGCTGGGCCTCCGCGCAGTTGCCAGAAGGGGCGCTTTGCGTTTCTCCGCATTTCGGCTCTCGGGGGCTGGACCTCACCACCGCCTTGGGCCATATGTTGGGCAGCTTTTTCAGAAGGGCATCAGGAGGTCACGATGCGGTTTCTTCTCTCCCTGCTCACCTGGTGGCACGCCGAGACCCTTGGCACCCGCCTGTTCACCTGGCGTCGGGGCATCAGGGTGGGCGAGGACGAGCAGGGCAATGTCTTCTATCGCAATGCCGACGACAGCCGCCGCTGGGTGATCTATGCCGGCGAGCCCGAGGCTTCGAAGATTTCCGCCGACTGGCACGGCTGGCTGCACCATACCTTTGACGACAACCCGGCCGAGCGCCCGCTCGCGCACAAGCCCTGGGAAAGGCCGCATCAGGCCAATCCGACCGGCACCGATGCCGCCTATGCGCCGCCGGGATCGCTGCGTCGGAGCGACGGCGCGGCCCCGCGCCGGGATTACGAAGCCTGGCAGCCGCAATAGGCCGGGTCCGGGCCGGAACTGGAGCGCGCCATGGCAAGTCACGCCACAGAAGTCGTCACCGGCGCCGCGGTTCTCGCGGTGGCGGTCGGCTTCTTCCTCTATGCCGGGCAGATTGCCGGCTTTTCCGGCCGCGAGGAGGCGCACCGCTACTGGGCGTCGTTCCGGGCGGTGGACGGGGTGTCTGTGGGCACCGATGTGCGCCTGGCCGGGGTCAAGGTCGGCTCGGTCACCGGGCTCAGCCTTGACCCGGAGACCTTTCGCGCCAAGGCCGAGTTCAGCGTGATCTCGCGTATCGCTCTGCCGGAGGATACCGCCGCGGTGATCGCTTCGGAGGGGCTGCTCGGGGGAAATTATGTGGAGCTCCTGCCCGGCGGATCGCCGTTCAATCTCGAGCCCGGATCCGAGATCGAAGACACCCAGGGCTCGATCTCGGTCATCAACCTGCTGATGAAATTCGTCACCGGCGGCGGAGAGAGCCAATGACGGGCGCGCTGCGGGCGGCGCTGTTTGGCGCGCTGCTGGCCGGTGGCGCGACCGCGGGAGACACCATTGCCGTCGAGGTGGCCAGGGGCAGCGGTGCGCTCCTGCGCGGACTCGACAAGGTATCGGGCAGCCCCACCGACCTGCCGCTTGCGGTGGGCGAGACGGTGGCGCTTGGCCGGCTGCAGATCACGCTGGGCGAATGCCGCTATCCGGTGGACAATGCCGCCGGCGATGCCTTTGCCTGGCTGGTGATCCGCGAGGGGCGCGAAGAAGTGCCGGTCTTCGAGGGCTGGATGATCGCCTCCTCCCCGGCGCTCAACGCGCTCGATCATCCGCGCTACGATGTCTGGGTGATCCGCTGCACCACCGAGTGAGCGTCCGGCAGAGGCCTGGCGGTGATGTCGGCGGGGCGGCGCAGGGCGCGTTCGAGGCGAGTCAGATACTGGCTTCGGGGGATCTCCACCGCCCCGAGGCTCGCCAGGTGATCGGTCAGGAACTGGGTGTCGAACAGGCTGAAGCCGCAGGCACGCAGATGCGCCACCAGCCAGGCCAGTGCCATTTTCGACGCATCCCGCCGGCGCGAAAACATGCTCTCGCCGAAGAATGCCTGCCCGATCGCCACCCCGTAGATCCCGCCCACCAGCGCCTCGCCATCGTAGATCTCCAGCGAGTGGGCATAGCCCCAGTCGTGCAATTCGCCATAGAGGCGGCGGATGGTCTGGTTGATCCAGGTCTCCTCGCGCGCGGCGCAGCCATCGACCACGCCCGCGAAATCGGTATTGAGGCTCGCGCGAAAGCGGGTCTTCTTCAGGGTGCGGATCATCGAGCGCGACAGGTGAAAGCCGTCGAGCGGCAGCACCCCGCGCTTCTGCGGGCTGAGCCAGAAGATGCGCGGATCGTCCCGCGATTCGGCCATGGGGAACAGCCCCACCTGGTAGGCGCGCAGCAGGAGCGCGGCCGAGATTTCCGGCTCTGCCATGTCGGTCAGGCCATGTTTCGTTCCAGCCATTTCTCCAGCCACAGGATGTTGTAATTGCCGGAGAGGATATCGGGCTCGGCCAAGAGCGCGTCAAACAGCGGGATGGTGGTGTCGATCCCGTCCACGATCAGCTCCGAGAGCGCCCGCGAAAGCCGCGCCAGCGCTTCCTGCCGGTCGCGCCCATGCACGATCAGCTTGCCGATAAGGCTGTCGTAATAGGGCGGGATCGTGTAGCCGTCATAAAGCGCGCTGTCCATGCGCACCCCGAGGCCCCCGGGCGCGTGATACTGGGTGATGGTGCCGGGGCAGGGGGTAAAGCCCGGGAGCTTCTCGGCATTGATGCGGATCTCGATTGCGTGGCCGTTCACCTGCAGATCGTCCTGAGTAAAGGACATGGGCAGCCCCTCGGCCACCCGGATCTGCTCGCGCACGAGGTCCACGCCGAAGATCGCCTCGGTCACCGGATGCTCCACCTGCAGGCGGGTATTCATCTCGATGAAGTAGAACTCGCCGTTTTCGTAGAGAAATTCGATCGTGCCGGCGCCGGCATATTTGATCCCGGCCACCGCATCGGCGCAGATCTTGCCGATGCGGGCGCGGGTCTCGGCGCTGATCCCGGGGCCGGGCGCCTCTTCGAAGACCTTCTGGTGGCGGCGCTGCAGCGAGCAGTCGCGCTCGCCCAGATGCACCGCGCCCCCCTTGCCGTCGCCAAAGACCTGCACCTCGATATGGCGCGGATTGGTCAGGTATTTCTCGATATATACCTCGTCATTGCCGAAGGCTGCCTTGGCCTCGGCGCGCGCGGTATTGAAGGCCTGCTCCAGATCGGCGGCGCTTTCGGCGAGCTTCATGCCGCGCCCGCCGCCGCCGGCGGTGGCCTTGACGATCACCGGATAGCCGATCTCGTCGGCGATGCGCCGGGCGCTGGCCAGATCCGGCACGCCGCCATCGGAGCCCGGCACGCAGGGCACGCCGAGCGCCTTCATCGTCTCCTTGGCGGTGATCTTGTCGCCCATGATGCGGATATGCTCGGCGCTGGGGCCGATGAAGGTGATCTCGTGGTCCTCGAGCACCTGCACGAAGCGGGCGTTTTCGCTCAGAAACCCGTAGCCCGGGTGGATCGCCTGGGCGCCGGTGATCTCGCAGGCGGCGACAATGGCCGGGATCGACAGGTAGCTGTCGGTGCCCGCGGGCGGGCCGATGCAGACGCTCTCATCGGCCATGCGCACATGCATGGCATCGACATCGGCGGTGGAGTGAACGGCGACCGAGCGGATGCCCATCTCGCGGGCGGCGCGGATCACGCGCAGGGCGATCTCGCCGCGATTTGCCACCAGGATCTTGTCAAACATCGCCATCTCACTCGATGATCATCAGCGGTGCGCCGAACTC
The DNA here is from genome assembly GCA_027045905.1 of Paracoccaceae bacterium. Lineage (GTDB taxonomy): Bacteria > Pseudomonadota > Alphaproteobacteria > Rhodobacterales > Rhodobacteraceae > JAAEUB01. Next base: position 236 of record JALTZY010000088.1, on the reverse strand, counting down.
GACCGGGGCGCCGTCCTCGACCAGGATCCGGGAAATCCGCCCGGATTTGGGGGCGGGGATGTGGTTCATGGTCTTCATCGCCTCGATGATCAGCAGCGTGTCGCCTTCCTGTACGTTGTCGCCCACCGAGACGAAGGGGGCCGCGCCGGGCTCGGGCTGCAGATAGACGGTACCGACCATGGGCGAGGCGACGGCGCCGGGATGGCTGGCCGGATCCTCGCTGGCCGGCGCGGCCC
>JALTZY010000087.1 GCA_027045905.1 Paracoccaceae bacterium | reverse complement strand
GGTCAATGGCGCGGCGATTGGCGCGCTGGTGGACGGCAGCGCGCCGCTGGGCGCGGGGTCGATCTCGGTCGCCGGCCGGGTGGCAGGCGGCGAAGCGGTGCGTCTGCGCGCGGGCGGCGATCTGAGCGTTTCGGGCCAGGTCATCGCGGGCGGGCGCGCCGGGGTCATGGGCGCTGCGGTCAACATGGGCGCGGTGCGGCTGGAGGCGGGCGGCGACCTCATGGTTTCGGGCCGGGTGGTCGCGGGCGGTGATGCCGGCGGCGGGCGGATCGACATGGAGGCGGGCGGCGACATCGTGGTCGATACCGGTGCTTTCGTCGGCGCCGAGGGGCTTGGCGCGGGCGATGGCGGCACGGTGATCTCGCTGGCCGGCGGCTCGGCCCGGCTGGCGCCGGGCGCGGTGATCTCGGCGGCGGCGCTGGGCGCGGGCGATGGCGGTGAGGTCGAGTTCTCGGCCCACGATCTGGTGCTGCTCGAAGGCGAGCTCAGAGCCTACGCGGCCGGGGCCGGCGAGGGGGGCTCGGTGCTGGTCGATCCGAGCGTGATCGCGGTGCTGACAGATGTCTCGACCTCCGGCAGCGATTATACCCTGATATCCACGGGCGGCATCGTCATCGCCCCCGGGGTGGTAATCTCGACCCGCGATATCGGCACTGCCACCGACCAGATGAATGCCGCCTCGGTGGGCGATTCGGGCGATCTGACGCTGGAAGCGCCGGTGATCGAGGTCGGCACCGGGGCGATGCTGCTGGCCTTTGCCGATGCCGGCTCGGGCTTTGCCAGCGGCGATATCCTGCTTGACGCCCATGTGGACGACACCCGCGATTCCATCACCGGCGCCCTGCCCACGGGCAATGCGCGCATCACCGTGACCGATGCGGTGATCTGGGGCGGCGACGTGACCCTGCGAAGCCAGGTGCTCAAGGACGACACCCTCTCCACGCCGGGCATGGTGAGCAGCTATGTGGGCTCGATCTTCTCCGGCACCGGGGTCAACCGGATCGACACTTTCCTGCGCAACCAGGTCGGCAATATCGACCGGAGCGTCGCCCAGATCCTCGCCGCGCTCGATACCGCCAACCTGCCGGCGGTGCTCAGCGCCCGTGCCGAGACCCAGGTTGCCGGCAGTTACATCATCGCCCGCGGCAATGCCACGATCGCTTCCAGCGCCACCACCGATATCGACCTCGACCCGGCGGATCAGAACCTCGCGCTGGCTTTCGCAAGCTCCACCACCCATGCCGATACGCTGGTCGAGGACAGCCAGATCTTTGCCACCCATGACGTGAACATCACCGCGCTGGCGACCGAGCGGCTGCGCCTTGCCGCCGGCAGCGCCGACAGCGATGCGGCGAGCAATATGGCGCTGGCGCTCAGCCTGCGCGATTCGCGCGCCCGGGTGCAGGTGGTGGGCTCTCCCTACGGCCTGCCCGAATATTCGCCGATCCCGCACAGCCTCACCTGGAGCGTGTCGTCCAAGGGCGATATCGCCGTCCATGCCCGGGTGATCAAGGATATCGACATCCGCGCCCGCTCCGGGGCCAATGACAGCGGCGCCGGCGAAGCGGCGATCCTGTCCTTTGACAATACCGAGGTCACTGTTGACGTGACCGGCTTCCTGCGCACCGATGGCGGCTCGATGAGCCTTGAAGCGGATGTGGCGCGGATCGGCCCGGACCCGCTGGCGCCGGGCTACCGGCTCGCGGCGGTGGTGGACGAAGAGGCGATGGCCGGAACCGGCGCGGTCTCGACCGAGGATGCCGATGTGCTCTCGGCCGCGCTCGCGGTGGGGCGCGGGGTGCTCTCTTCGGCGCTGGGCCAGCTGATGGATGGCGCGGCTTTGGTGCTGGACATGCAGGATACCGAGATCCGCGCCAATTTCGGGGCCGATACCACCTATGACAGCGTGCGTTACGGCTATACGCGCAGCACCAGCGGCGGAGCCTATTCGGCGATGTTCGACGAGACTGCCACCGCGCCCGCCGGCAGCGCGCTCAGCATCTCGGCGCTCGACGACCTTGGTGACACCCTGCTTTCGGCTCAGGTGGGCAGCGCCGGCGGGCAGGGGCTCTCGGCCAGCGGCTCCGCGATCATCGCCCGCCAGCAGGGCGCGACCGAGGCACTGGCGCAGGGGATCACCATGGCGACCGGCCCGGCGCTGGTGCTCGACGCCGCCCGTCAGGGCGATCTGCGCCTGAGTCAGACCTCTCATGGCGCTGCCGATCTGGGCCTTGGCTACGGGCTTATGAAGAGCGACATCACCACCCGCGCCAGCCTGTCGGACGCCTATACGCTGGGCGCCGATGCGGTCACGGTGCGCGCCACCGAGGCGCTCGACCTCAGGAACGTGCAGGAAGCCGCCACCGTGGCCGACGGGGTGGCCGGCAGCCTCGGCCTTCTGCGCACGGTGCATGAGGGCGATGTGCTGGCCACCATTGCGGGCACCCAGTTCGATTCTGCCTACCGGGGCGCGGTGGAGATCGCCGCGCTCAGCGATACCACCATCGACACCATCGCCCTGCGCAATGGCGAGACCACCGGCGACAAGGGGCTGGCGGCGGCGGCAACGGCGCTGGTCAACGTGGATGGCACGATCCGGGCGCGGATCGCGGATGACAGCTATTCGCCGTTTGCCCGCGACGCGCTCACCGTGCGCGCCACCGACCGCACCTGGCGCCAGATCGTGGCCAATGCCTCGGCCGAAAGCGGCGACAGCTTCGGCGCGCTCGGGGCGCTCGCCTATGACGAATACCGCCGCGATACCATCGCCGAAGTCGAGCATCTGTGGATTGGCACGCCGGGAATGTTTGGCGCTGGCCTCACCCCGAGCCTCGACAATGGCCTGACCATCGAGGCGCTGTCGGAGACCGGGGCCAACCTGGTGACGATCGGGCGCGCCACTGGCGGCAGCGCCACCTCGCTTGCGGGGCTCGGCGCCTGGGCGATCGACGACCGCGACGTGCGCGCGCGGCTTTATAATGGCGATGTCAGCGTGGCGCTTGCCGGCGATCTTACGGTCAATGCCCGGCGCGATGACAGCTTCGTGGTGCTGCAGGGGGTCGAGGCCTCATCCAACAGCGCCGTGGGGCTTGCCAGCGGGGTGGTGAAGCTCGGCGGCGCGACGCGGGCCGAAGTGCAGCTCGATCTCTTCACCCCGCCGCCGCCGCCGGTGGGTTATCCCGGCTGCTGGAGCTGCGAATTCCCCGAAATCACCATGTCGGCGGCGGGCAATGTGGCGGTCAGCGCCACCAACACGACCTCGGTCTTCGATCTCGCCATGGGCGGGGGCACGGCCGACAATTTCGGCGGCATGGGCTCGCTGGCGCTGATCGACCTTGGCAAGCTCGACCCGACCCTGCCGAGCGACGCCCTCACCCTGGCCCTCAGCGATCAGGGCTCCGAGCGCGCCGATTACGGCAGCGAGACCCAGCCGGTCGAAGACAGCCTTGCGGCGAAGATCATCGGCTTCGGCGGCAGCCTGTTCGGGCTCGACCCGCTGGGCCGCGCCCCGGCCGAAATCGCCGCCGTGCTGCGCATCTCCGGGGGCACGGCCACGATTGACGGGGCGGTGGATGCGAGCGCCCGCGACGAGCGCCGCGCCAGCGCCATTGCCGGGCAGCTTCAGAGCGGGCTGGTGGCGGCGGCCACCGATGCCTTTACAACCTATTTCTCGATCGACGACATTGCCAGCGACGGGGTCCATGTCTCGCTGCGCCCGGACGACATCGACGACGCGGTGACCACCGCGCAGGATATCTACTCGACCGGGCGCCACGTGGCCTCGGCGCTGGGCGATTTCAGGGATGCGATCAGCGAGGCGGGCACGATTTCGACCTCGGCCAATACGTTTGGCCTCGCGGTGGCGTCTGCCCAGATCGGCGGCGATGTCTCGGCGCTGGTGGATCTCTCGCCGCGCCAGCCGGGCGGGGCTGCGGGCAAGCTCGTCGCCGACAGCCTGAGCCTCGGGAGCAGCAATGCCGCGCAGGTGGTGGCGCTGGGTCTCGGATTCCAGCTTGGCAACAATTCGCTTGGCGCTTCGGTGTCGCATGGGCGGCTGAAGCAGCTTGTGCGGGCGCGCATCCTCGATGGCCGGGTGAATGTGGGCAGCGCCGATATCGGCGCGCTTTCCACCGGTCGCGCCACCGTGATCGGCGGCATGGCGGCGGGGGCTACCGGCACCGTTGCGGCGGGGGCCACGCTCACCCTTGTCGATCTGGATGCCACCACGCTTGCGCTCGTGTCAGGCACCAACCTGACCAGCGGCGGCGGGATCGACCTTGCCGCGGGCGAGGCTTCAAGCGCGCTTTCGCTGGCTATTGCCGGGGGCGGTTCGACCGGCTCGGTCTCGGTGAGCGTCGCGCGGGCAGAGACCGTGCAGCGCTCTCTGGTGCGCGCCGAGGCTGAGAATGCCACGCTGGTGGCGGCGGGCGACATCAATCTCGGCGCCAGCCAGGACACGCTCACCAATGCGCTGGTGGTGCAGGGTGGCGGCTCGAACGGCGTTGCCGCGGGGCTGGCAATTTCCGACGTGGTGCTGCACGGGACCAGCGAGCTTCTGGCCGTGGACAGCCAGCTTGATGCGGGTGGAGACCTGATCCTTGCCGCCGAGAGCACCCGCTCCATCGGCGCGGCGGCGATGGGCGCCAATGCGGCCGGCACCGGCAGCCTGACCGGCTCGATCTCGCTGATCGACCGGGCCGATACCCTGCGCGCCCAGCTTGATGGCACCAGCGCCACGGCAGGCGGTCGGCTGGATCTGTCGGCGCTGGCCACGGCCACGATCGGCGCCACCGGCGGCGGCGACGAAGGCCTGCTGGCCGGGATCGGCGCGCCGACGGTGTCGTTCTCCGGGGGCGGGACCTTCGGCATCGGGGCATCGCTGACGGCGATCACTTCCGCGGCAACGGTTGTCGCCGAGGCGATCGGGGGCAGCAGCCTCGAATCGACCGGCACCGGGCTTCGCGATGGTATCTCGGTCGCCGCCGACAGCAGCACCGCGGTCAACGCGCTTTCGGTCTCGGCTTCGGCGGGCGGGGCCGTGGCGGTTTCGATCCAGGTGCCGGTGATCACGATCGAAGACGACGTGACCGCCCGCATCGCCCAGAGCAGCGCCACGGCGGCGCGCGATATCGACGTCACCGCCACCGGCGGCGGCACGCTGCGGGTGCTGTCGATGCTGGCGCAGGGCTCGGGCCAGGTGGCCGGCGGCGCCGATGTGGAAGTTCTGACCCTGGCCCGCTCCACCTCGGCACTGGTCGAGGATTCGGCGCTCGATGCGGCGGGTGAAGTCTCGGTGACGGCGCTGACCGATGACCAGGTGACAACGACCTCGGCGAGTCTCTCTGCCGGTGGTGCGGTCACCGTGTCCGGCGTGGTGCAGGTGATTCATGCCAGCAATGTCACCATCGCGCAGGTGGTGGGCGGCAGCATTTTCGCCGACTCGGTCAACATTGACGCCACCGGCACGCGCACGCTCTCGCAGACCGGAGTCAGTGGCAATTTCGGCCTTTATGCATCGGTGGGCGGACAGGTATTTTATGTCGTCGCCGAAGACACCGTCTGGGCCGAAATCGCTGACGGAACTGCCGCCGATCACGCCACGCTGGATGTCACCGGGGCGCTCACCGTGGCGGCCGAGGCCGATACCACGCTTGACAGCGTGGTGACCAGCGGCGGGGCCGGGCTTGTGGGCATTCAGGCCTCGATACTGGTGGTCAAGAGTGGCCAGAACGTGGCCGGGCGGATCGGCAACGAAGCCGTGGTGACAACCGGCGGCGCGGTGACGGTCCGCGCCGAACAGGTGCTCGACCAGACCGCCCGGGTGGGCAATCTCACCGGCGGCGGCGCGGCGATCGGCGCGGCGATTGCCCATCTTTCCGGTGGCTCCTCGGTGCTGGCCGAGATCGGCGACGGGGCCGATGTGCTCGCTGGCGGCGCGCTGGCGGTCGAGGCCATGAGCACGCGCAATATCGACGCGCAATCGGCGTCGATTTCCGGGGGCGGGCTGGCCTTTGCCGGCTCGGCCACGCTGCTGAGCTTCGGGCTTGACGCGCTGGTGCCCACCGACCCCGATGCGCCGAGCGCGGATGCGGACCTTATCGCCTCGCTCAACGATACCGATGCGATGGTGGGGGATCCGAATTCGATGGATTACGGCGCCGGGGATGCTGATGCCGAGGCGAGCCTGTCCCGGGCCATGGCCTCGCGCAACGCCGCCGCCGCGGTGCGGGCAACGCCTGCCACCGACGGGGTGCGGGCACGGATCGGCGCGGGGGCGCGGGCGCGCGGGGCGTCACTTGCGGTCACGGCCGAGGAAAACGGCCTGATTCATGCGCTTTCGGGCGGGGTGAGCGGGGGGCCTGCCTCCTTTACCGGCGCGCTGACCCGGCTGCGGCTGGGATCGGAAGTGACGGTCACGCTGGACGATGGCGCGGTGCTGGAGAGCACCGGGGCGATCGACCTTGCGGCGCGCTCCGATCTGGATGCGGGCGATAACGAGGCAATTGCCGGGGCCGGCGGCGCAATCGGCGGCGCGGCGGCGGTGGCCGAGGCTTATGCGCAGCGCCAGCTTGCGGTCGATCTCGGCGACGGCGTGGTGCTGCGGGCACCGCCGGGCGGTGGGCTTTTGCCGCTGCCTTCGCCGGCGGTCAGCATCGCGGTCGCGGAAACCGGCGCGCTCAAGGCGACCGGCACCGGCGCGGGCGTGGGCGCGGTGGCGGTGGGGGCGGTGTTTGCCATCACCTGGGCCGAAAGCGCGCTTTCTCTCACCATGAATGGCACCGGCGGGGCCGTGATCGACACCGCCAGCCTCGACATCGCCCTTACCCGCAGCGCGGATACCGACGCGACCGGCACCGGGCTCGCGGGTGGCGGATATGCGGGGCTTGCCGGGGTGGATATGTCCGTTCTTGACGCGACCACGGTGACGCTTGACCTCGGCGCCGCCGATCTCACTGCCGAGGACACGCTCTCGATCCTCGCCATGGCCGATGCCGACCTGACCGCGCGCGCTACCGGCGCGGCGGTTTCGCCGCTGGGCGCGGCGACGGTGGTTCTGGCGCGCGCCGAGCGCACGGCCAATGTGAACGTGCTGGCGAGCGGCGCGCGCCTCACCGCGGACAGCCTCGCGCTCTCGGCCCTGACCGCCTCCGGGCTTGGTGGCGGGCAGGGCGGGCGGATCACCGCCGAGACCTTTGCCGCGGCCGGCGGCGGCGCGGCCTCGCTGGGCGGCTCCGAGACCACGCTCGTCAACAGCGCCTCGGTCTATGTGGACCTCGCCCTTGCCGGGCTCGACGTGGCCGGGGACGCGACCTTTGAAGCGGGCACCAATGCGCTCATCGACACCAATTCGACCGGGATCAATGGTGGCTTCTACGCCCTTGGCGCGAACTTCACCGAGATCACCAGCGCCGCCGTTACCAACTTTGCCCTCACCATGACCGGTGCCGGCCATGTGGGCGGCGACCTGGGGCTTCTGGCCGCCAGCAATGACGAAATCGCCGCCGAGACCCATTCCGGGCAGGGCGGAATCTGGTCGGCCCAGGCAGCCCGGGCAGAGCTGAGCGTTGGCGGGGAAGTGGCGCTTGCGCTCGATGGCGGCGCGGCCGGGCTCGCGGTCGGCGGGCTGATGGAAGCGGCCACCTGGCGCGGCATCTCCTTTGCCAACCAGGCCGACTCCATCCATGTGGCGCTGGCCGATTACGGCGGCGTGAAGCTCACCAACGACATCACCGCCGACAGCCGCCTGACCCTTGCCGGCCAGCTTGCCGCCGGGGCGGTGGATGCGAGCGTGGTCACCGACATCGCCAAGACCGAAGACGGCTATTCGGGCGTTACCGGCGCGGGCGGCGTGCTCAGCGGCACCTCTCTGGTTTCCGATACCGATGTGGTGGTGCATGCGCTGCTCGCCGTGGCGGACGGGGCCGAGATCGTCGAGACCGGCGCCGCCGATCTCAGGGCGCAGGATGTGACGCTGGCGATTGCCGGCTATTACGACCTTGCCGACAGCGTCAGGGTCGATACCGGCGGCGCGGTGCTGCGGCCCACGGCGCGCTCGTCGGTGGCGCTTGACGCAACCGATGTGGCGATCGAGGTGGGCAATGCCGCGATCCGTGCCGATGCCGGGATCGGGCTCGATATCAGCGCTCAGACGGTGGTGACTTCCGAGGCCTATGTGAACGCCTATGGCCTTGCCGGGCTGCCGGGGGGCTCGGTGCGGGCGAGTTATGATGCCGACCAGCAGATCCGCCTTGCCAGCGGCGCGCGGGTGACGTCGGATCAGGGCTCGGTGGCGCTTGGCGTCAGCGGGGTCGATACCGCGATCAGCGCGGAACTGCGGCTGTGGAACGCCACCGCCCTGCCACTGGTCAACGACCCGGAGGCGACAGCGCGCAATGTTCAGAGCCACGCGATCACCGTGGCTTCGGGCTCCGAGATCCGAGCCGCCAACGACGTGCTGCTGCTGGCCGATGAAGGCCCGGTGGATACCTATGCCTACGGCAGCGCCTCGGATCTCTACAGCGAGGCGGGCGAGGATATCCGCAACGCGTTTGGCAGTCTCACCGGCGCCGATGACGTGAGCCTCGATACCGTGGTGGGGAGCGAGCTCACCGGCTTTGTCACCAGCGTCGCCGTTGACGGTACGCTGGAGGCGGGCAGCGATTATTTCCAGAGCCTGCGGGTCGATGGCACCGGGGTCAGCGCCACCGATGGCATTGATTACGAGATCATCGCCGATGCCGACCTCTCGGCTGAGCTGGCGAGCGAGATTGCCGACCTTCAGGCGCGCCTTTCCAGCGCCGAGGCCGCGGGCGATCTGCTCACCGCGACGGTGCTCGGCGCCGAGATCGCCCGGTTGCAGTCGATCCTTGGCGACATGGGCAGCCACCCGATCGACCTGATCCTGGTGCACGGTGCCTATGCCGCGCCGGGCGATATCGACATCCTTGCCGGCAGCATCACCGGCGCCGGCACGCTGATCGCCCATGGCGACGCCACCATCGAGGTGATCAACGATACCCCGGCGGTGATCGAGATCGCCGGGGCCACGATCCCCTTCCGCGGCGGCGGGCTGGTGACGATCAACGGCGTGCCGGTCACCGCCACCACCGCGCCGGGCGCGCTCGACGTGCAGGCCACCGCTTCGGCGGGCGTAGCGAACCAGCCGCTGATCACGGTGCAGAATCTCTATGCGGCCACCAACGGCATTTCCGGCGATATCTACGTCACCGGGCGGATCGAGAATCTGCGCGGCAGGGTGAGCCTGTTTACCGCCGATGGCGATATCCTGGTGCTGGGCGGCGATATCGACGCGGCCGAGGTCGAGATCTCCTCGGGCGGCGACTTCCTGCTGGCCGCAGGGCAGGGGCTGACCACGCTGGGTGCCTCGGCCTTTGCCAGCTATGCGCCGCTCTTTGCCGCGTCGCTCGGTTCGCTGGATGGGAGCCTTGTCGGCCAGGCCGGCTGGCTTTCAGGCATCCCCGGTTCGGCCTGGGACAGCGCGCTTGACGGCGGCGGCGAGATCATCGCCTCGGGCGGGGTCTATGTCTATGCCGAGGGCGAGGTGAATATCACCGGGCTGGTGCAGTCGGGGGTGACCGATTTCAACGTCACCATCGAAGACTGGATCACCGATGCGATCGACAGCTGGAGCGAGACCCAGCGCGTCGCCACCCTCTACAGCGCCGCGGGAGATGGCACTTCGCCGGCCGAGCTTCTGCCGATTGCCGGGGCGTCGGGCAATGTCACCCTGCGCTATGACCAGCAGGAAGGCCTGATCCTCGTCGATCCGATCATCGCCCGGGGCGGCGAGATCGAGATCGTCGGCCATATCGTCTCGACCGGTGGCGGCCGGCTGGTCGCGGCCAATGGCTATGCCAATATCGACATCACCAACAATTCGACCCTGCCGGTGGTGCTCTCGGACCTCTCTACCGGCTATGACGAGGGGGCCAATGGCTATATCCGGCTGGTCGATCTGGCCCGGCCGGCCAGCGTGGGCAGCGGCTTTGTCGCCACCGAATACGAGCTTGCCGCCGATGGCACGGTCACCCGCACCACTTCGGGCCTGACCGCGACGCCGCTGGTGAGCCATGACGCGCCGGTTTACAACATCCCCGGCGACTGGCGGGTGATCTATGCTTCCGGGCCGATCACCCAGCGCCCCGATGGCAGCTATGAATATGACGACGACCAGTATGGCGCCATTGTCGTCACCGAGGATGTCTATAACCAGGTTGCCTATGACACTAACGGCAATGGCGTGATCGACCCGTCCGAGGCCGCCGCCGCCACTTCCAGCCTCGCAAGCAGCACCGAGATCAGCCGCATCCCCTATTCGGAGCGCCGGGCGGTGCTGGCGGGCGATATCAATATCGCCACCGATCTTGATCCGGGGCTCGGCTATTCGTTGGTCGAGGACTTGGTCGTCAATCAGGGCAACGACTATGTGCGCATCCTTTCGGGCATCGTCGATGCGCCTTCGGAATTCACCACCGAGACCACCGGCGCCTGGGTGCTGGCGCAGGACAATCCGGGCAGTATCCCCGATGTCTGGACGCGCACGCGCACGGTGCGCGAATCCACCGCCAACTGGGATTACCACATCATTGCCGCCGACCGGCCCATAGACGTGGGCTTTACCGGCCATGATACCGGTCGGCTGACGATCGCTTCGGTAGGCGACGTGATCTTCAACGGCTCGGTTTACAACCGCTCCGGGCCGAGCGATGTGTCCTCTTCTGCCGGATCCATCTATGCCAACAGGCCGACGCTCGCCTTCGAGACCAACCGGCTGGTGATGAGCGCTGCCGGCGACATCCTGCAGAGGCGTGTCTATGACGACGGGGGCATTGCCATCCTCGGCGTGGCGAGCGGGCCGGGAAGCGGGGTCCTCGGCCGCAACGGGCTCCTTGGCGGCATTGAGCGGCCCGGGCTCGGGGTGCAGAACGTGTTCGATCTCGCCAATGCCGGCGATGGCTCCTTCCGCCTCGATCTGGCGGCGGGCTACGGTTTGCAGGTCAGCGCCGGGGGCGATGCGGCGATCACCGAGATCACCGGCGACATGGAGCTTCTTTTCGCCACTGCCGGGGGCGATTTGCGCCTGACCGCCGCCGGCTCGATCCTCGCGCATCCCAATTCGATCGACCAGGGGATGGCCGCGGGCCACCGGGTGCGCCTCGCCGCCACCGCCGGCAGCGTGGGCGCGGCGGGGGCGGCGCTGGTCTTCGATGCCGACCGCCTGCTGGTCGAGGCCTATGGCGATATCGCCCTTGTCTCGACCCAGGATCAGGACGTGGCGCTGAGGCGCGTGGTCTCCACCACCGGCGACGTTTCCATCGTCACCACCCTGGCCTCGATCCGCGACGGCAATGGAGAGGCGCGGGTGGACCGGCGCGCCGAGGCGGGCGGGCTCGAAGCGTTGTGGGATTCGCTCGGCCTGCGCGCCGCCGATGCCTCCGGCACCCCCGAGACCGCGCGCGAAGCCGCCCTGCTCGATGCCGAGGCCGGACGCCTCAGCCGCGATTACTTCGATTACTGGAACGAGCGCCTTGTCGGCTCGCTCGACGGCACCCCGCTTCCCTATGATGCGAACCACCAGGTGGTGTTCAGCGCCGATCAGCGCGCGCAGATGGCGGCGCTCGGGATGAGCAGCGCCGAGATCGCCGATGCCGAGGCCGCCGCTACCGCGCGCTTCCATGCGCTGCATGCCGAGTGGGGCAGCACCAGCTACGATCCCGGCTTCAGCCCGACGATCGACGCGGGCCAGCGCGCCGCCCTTACCGAGGGCCAGCACTGGAGCGACCGCGCCCTTGGCATCGGCCTGCGCCGCGATCTGGTGCTCGCCACCACCGACACCAATCCGCGCATCGAAGCGCCCAACGTGATCGGCCGCGATATCAACCTCGCCTCGGGCGGTGATATCGGCCGGCTGCGCGCGCCCTATGTGATCGACCGCGCCACCGGCCTGACCGAAGAGGCGCTCTCGGTGCTCTGGTCCGCCGAGCGCATCGACATCACCGAGAGCGCGGCGGTGCTGGAGGTTGCCCGCTTTGAAGACCTCGACATCACCGCCACCGGCCATCTCAACGCGATTGGCGCGGGCCATGTGGCGATCGGCTCCGAGCAGTCCATCGCCGTGCTGTTTGCCTCCGCCGGCGGCGATCTGCGCCTCAACAGCGCCGATGCGCTGACCCGCGCGCCCGATACCGCCGCCTTCAGCCACTTGGCGACCGGCCACAATATCGTGCTCGAAGCGGCGGCCGGCGGGATCGGCGCGCTGGGCGATCCGCTGCTGATCATGCTGGCCGACGGGGCGCTGGTGGCGCGCGCCGACGGGGCGGTGCGCCTCACGGCACCCGCGGGCGATGTGGCGGTGAGCGAAATCTATTCGCCCACCGGCGTGGTGCTCACCACGCTGGCCGGGGACATCACCGATCACGGCAATTCCGACGGGGTCGATATCCTCACCCCTGCGCTGGTGCTGCTGGCGGGCGGCGCGATCGGCGAAGTGGGCGATGCGCTCGACGTCTCCATGGATGGCGGCGCGGGCTCTGTCAGCGCGCTGGCGCTGGGGGGCGATCTCGACCTGCGCGTGGCCGAAGGCGACGTGACCGCCGGGCTGATCGGCAGCACCGGCGGCGCGGTGCGCCTGAGCGTCGAAGGGGATCTGACCTTGGCCGGGCCGGGCAACGATCCGGCGCTGGCGGCGCTGTTCGCGCCTGCGAACCTTGCCGATACCGGCACCGACGCGGAGCTCGCCAGCCTCGCCGGCGCTGCCTCCGGCGGGCTCACGGCGCCGCTGGGCGATGGCGCGGTGGATGCGGGCGCGCTGGATCAGGCCAGCCAGAGCCTGCTGGCCAGCACCGGCGCCACGCTCGACCTGCCCGCATATCTCGATACCCATGGGGGCGTGCTTGCCGATGCGCTGGCCCTGGCCGCGGTGCCGCTTGGCGAAGACGGCTTCGATCTCGCCACCGGCCTCGGCGCGCCCTCCGGCGATGCCTGGTCCGGCATCGCCGCGATCCATGCGGGCGCCGCGCTCGAGCTTGACGTGGCCGGCTCGGTGCATGGGCGCGCCGGCGCCGCGCTCGACCTGCGCGCGGTGGGCGGTGCCGATCTCAGCGTGGGCGAGGGCTTTGGCGCGAGCGATGACATGATCCTCGCGAGGTTCCTGCCCGGCAGCAATGGCGCCGGCCCCGTTGCCGCGACCCTCGGCCTGCATGACCATGACCCGGCTGACGGGGTTGCGGCGAGCTTCTACCTCGCGCAGCTGGGCGGGCTCGAGCTGACCGGCGCCGATCTCAGCGCCGGCGCGGGGGCGCTGCGCCTTGTCACGCGCGGCGATCTCGACATTGCCGATGGCGCGCGGATCCGCACCGGCGCCGCCTGGCTTGCCGCCCTTGGCAGCGGGGCGAGCGGGGCCGATGCGCGGCTGAGCGTCCTTGGCGCGCTTGACGCCGAGACCGAGCGCCTCGGCCTCGTGGCTGCGGGCAATGTGGCGCTTGGCGCAGGCGGGCTGGCGCTCGATGGCAGCGATCTGGTGATCCTCGCCGGCCATCTCGAGGCGCAGACGGCCGCAGGCACCCCCGGCGCGCTCAGCGTGAGCGGCGACCATCGCCTGACCATCGTCACCCGCACCGGGATCGAGCTTGGAGAAGTCAGCGCCGCCGATGGCACGCTGCGCCTTGCGGTGGCCGGGGCCGGGGTGCTGGAGGCGGGCGGGATCATCGGCCGCGACGTGCGCCTTTCCACCCGGCTGGGCGATATCCGCGCGGCCACGATCAGTGCCGACGCGCTCGCCATCCGCGCCGCGGGCAGCCTGCACGCGGCCACGCTGGACCTGCTCTCGAGCGCCGATATCGAGGCCATTGCCATTGGCGACGGGCCGGATGCGCGGCTCTTGCTGATCGCCGCCGGGGCCAGCGCGCCGCAGGTCAGGCTGGATGCGCCGCTCGGGATGTTCGTGGCCTTTGCCGGCGGCTCTTACGACCTGGCGGAGGTCAGTACCGGCGCGAGCGGGCTCGGGATCGACCTGCTCGGCCAGCAGATGCTCCGCGGCGGCCCGTCGGAGCTTCGCCTTGCCTCCCTCGCCAGCGGCGGCACCGATATCACGGTCGCGGCCGACAGCCTGCGCATTGACGGCACCGTTGCCAGCGGGGGCGGGGATATCCGCCTCGAAAGCCTCAGCGGCGACCTGGTGATGGCCGACGATACCCTGGTCGATGCGACAAACGGCCATGTCGCGATGATCTCGGCCGGCGACATGGTGCTTTCGGCCGTCTCCACGGTGGGGCTTGACCCCGCCGCGCCGATGATCGACCTGCGCGCAGCCGGCGCGCTCGGCCTTGCAGTCGCCACCCGGCCTAATATCTTTGCCGGCATTGCGGGCGATGCCACGGTGCGGCTGCGCGCGGGCGCGCTCGATACCGCGCCGGGCCAGGTGCTCTGGGTCGATGCGTCGCGGCTCGACGCGCTGGTCGAGGGCGGCGACATGCACCTGTTCTCGAGCCTGCCTCAAACCGCCATTCTGCGCCTTGAAAGCGGCGATGGCAGCGATATCGACTTCTACGCCCAAGGCGATCTGGTGCTTCAGGACGCGCGGCTGATGTCGCTTGGCGGCTACGGGCCGGGCCATGTCGCGCTCTATGCGGGGTCCGGCGATATCAGCGGCAGGGTGGCCCGGCTTGGCACCGGTTATCTCACGCTGGTCGCCGCCGCAGGCAGTATCGGCAGCGTCTCCGGCGCCGATCCGCTGCGCCTGCCCGATACCGGCAGCGATGACGTGCAACTGCGCGTGGGCGCGGCGGGCGAGATCGCGCTGGCCTCGGCCGGGAACCTGACCGCCGAATTCGTGCTCTCCACCGGCGGAGCGGTGGCGCTGGTGGCGGGTGGCGATGTGTCGGTGGCGGCAATCGGCGGCAGCGGCAGCGTCGAGGTGACCGGCGCGGCGGTGGATGCCACCCAGCTCAGCGAAGGCGAGGTCGTCGCCACCCTTCCGGCAATCGCCGGTCTCTACCAGCCGCAGCGCTATCCCGATCTCGTCGCCGGGGCGCAGCCGGTGATGGTGGCGACTTCGACCGGCAGCACCGGCGGCTCCGGGGGCACCGGCGGCTCGGACGGTACCGCAGATACCGGCAGGTTCCCGGCTCTGCGGCACGGCCACCCCGGCCCGTGGCTTCCGGCGCCGCTGGTGCCGCCCCCGGGCAGCCTGCACCGGGGACTTGCCTTCTGGCTCTCCCTGCTGCGAGATGGCGGTTGGTCCGGGGCGCCGGTATTGACCATGCGGTGGCGCGACCTGGGCGATGCGAGCGGCGAGGGAGACGGGGCCACATGAGAAAATGCAGATTTTTCTCCGTGGCGGGGATGGCGGTGCTGTCCCTGATCGGGGCCGGCACGGTTGAAGCAGAGGGGCTGCCGCCCTCCGAAGCCGCCGCAGCGCTGGCGCGGCTGGCGGCACAAGGCGCAACGACGTCTGCAGTGGCGCCGCCGGCCGCCGCTCCGGTGGCGCGCGCCTTCCTGCTGCGCCGGGTGCTGTTCCAGGCGCCCTCGGGCTATTTCGACGACGAGACGCTCGAGCGCGCCGTCGCGCCGCTGATCGGCACCCGGCTGCGCGTATCCGAAGCCGCGCTTGTGGCCGAGGCGATCAACGCGCTCTACCAGAAGGCCGGGGTCGAGCTGGCGCTGGCCCGGGTCGTGGGCGTGGATCCCGGCGCCGGCAGCGTGACCATCGACCTGTTCGAGGCGCGGCTCGGCGTGATCCGCGCCAGCGCCCCACGGATCCGCTCCGAATACCTGCTGATGCGCCTCGCGCTGAAATCCGGCGCGCTGGCCGATACCCGGCACATTGCCCGGCGGGTCGAGCGGCTCTGGCTGACCGACGGGCTTGCGGCCGAGGTGGCCTTCAGCCCCGGTGCGGCGCCCGGGCTTGCCGACATCACCGCCCGCTTCGCCGCCCCGCCGCCGGTGCAGGCCTCGCTCAGGCTGGACAATTACGGCAGCCCCTCCACCGGGCTCGCGCGACTTTCCTTCTCGGCCCGGTTCAACAGCCTCACCGGCTGGAACGATCCGCTGTCGCTCGATGCCAGCCTGTCGCAGGGCACGCGCAGCGTCACGCTGAGCTATGCCCGGGTGCTGAGCCCGCAGGGCGGGCGCCTGAATGCTTCGCTCCTGCACCAGTCAAGCTTGTCGCAGGGCGTGCCGGCGGTGGCGAGTCGCACCGACAGCGTGCAGATCGGCTACAGCCTGCCGCTCGTGCTGGAGGCGGGGCGCAGCCTGACGCCTTCGCTGAACTTCGAGGCGTTTGGCAAGCAGACCACCACCGCCGGAATCCCCACTGCCGACCAGTCGGGCTGGATGCTGAGCTTCGCCCTGTCCGGCACCGCCAGCGGTGCGGGGCGGCAGGTCAGCGCCTCGCTGGGGCTGATCGGCGGGCGCTACGATGACGGGATGCTGGCAAGCACGGGGATCGCCTATGCGGCGCTCACCGCTTCCGGGCAGGGAAGATGGGCGCTGGGCGAACGGGCGGTGCTGAGCTTAAGCGGGGGCGCGCAGCTTGCCCTGAGCGCGGACATGCCGGCGCGGGCGGGCTTTTCGGTCACCTCGCCCGATACCGTGCCCGGCTATGATGCGGGCCTGTCGGAGGGTGACGGTGGCTACTGGCTGCGCGCCGAGCTTGCCGCGGCAAGGCCGCTTTCGGTCGCCGGCGTCGATCTCTATCCCTATGCGCTGGCCGCTTTCGGGCAGGCCTATGACCGCAGTATCGGCGGCGGCTGGAGCGGGCAGGGGCTGGCCAGCGCCATCGGCGGCGGCATCACCGGGCAGATCGGCGGCAATGGCAGCCTCGATTTTCAGATCGCCCGCTCCCTGACCAGCGTGCTGGGGCAGGGAGGCGACGGCTCGATCACCCTGCGCAGCGCCATTTCCTGGGCATTCTGAGACAGTCGAAACCACCAAGAGAGGAAGCAATTTGATGACCCTGAAGAGAACATACCGCCGGCTCGCCGTGGCGGCCCTCGCGGCCCTCGCGCCCCTTGCCCCGCTGGCCGCCGGCCTGCCCGCTTCGGCGCAGGAGACGGCCGGCGAGGCGTCGGCGGTGACGGTGGTCAATGGCCAGACCTTCGGCGCCTGGACCGTGGCCTGTCAGGCGCTGGGGGTGAACCGCACCTCCTGCGTGCTCAGCCAGCGCCTGGTGCGGCGCGCGGACAATGCCTTCCTCGCCGAGATCCTCGCCTTTACCAATGCCGATGACAGCAAGCGCTTCCTCGCCGCGCGGGTGCCCAACGGGGTCTACCTGCCGGCGGGCTTCGCCCTGCGCCCGGCCGATTCCGAGGACGAAACCCGCTTCGTCTGGCAGTCCTGCAGCGCGCGGCTCTGCGAAGCGCTGGTGGAACTCACCCCCGAGCTTGCCCGGAGCCTCGAGGGGGCGAGCGGCGGGTTGATTGCCGGCTACAGGCCCTCGCTCCAGAGCGAGTCGGTGATCTTCGCCTTTTCCGCCGAGGGGCTGACGGCGGGGCTCGACGCGCTGGCACAGGCGGCCGTTGACGCCAGATGAGGCGCCCCTGGCGTGCGCTGGGGCTTTGCCTCACGCTCTCTGCCGCCCAAGCGAGCGCCGAGGCTGCCCGAGATGTCTCCCCCGAAGCGCCCGCCAAAGCCCGCCGCCTCGGCGACTGGACCCTGCTGCGGGCCGGGGAGGGGCGCTGCCTGCTGCATTACCGGGCGCTGGAAAGGCGCAGCGAACTGGTGCTGGGGGACCTCTTCCTGCTGCCGGTGGGTGAGGGCGAGGCGGTGCTTTCGCTCAAGGTCCCGGTGGGCGCGGCGCTCTCCACGCCGGCTTTCTATCGCCACCCGGCGCGCCAGGCCGTGGTCCCACTCGCATGGCAAAGCTGCGACAGGGACCAGTGCCTCGCTCAGGTCCGGGTGACGGCCCCGGAGCTTGCACGTCTGCGGGCCGGCGTCCGGATCGAGCTCAGCTTCACCCCGGTGCCCGGAGCCGCGCGCCTGACCTTTCCGGTCTCGCTGGACGGCATCACCCGCGGCCTGCGAGCAGTTGGCGAGTGCCAGACAGACCAGACAGATCAGTGAAACTGAACTGATCCGGTGGGGTTGAAGCGGCCCCGGAAACCGTATAGCGAGCTCGGGGCCTGTTGACGTTCGCGATGCCCGAGAGGCGACTCGCGCAAAGCCTCGCCATGCAAGGCTGCCCGTGGCTTGAGATCTCCCAGCGCCTGCGAATCTCGGGCGAAACGGTTGGTGCGCCGATCCCGGCACCATAACGGGGGTACCATCGATTCCGGTCGCAAAAGGCGGCTACACGCGCGGGGAAAAGTGGTGTAGAACCGTGCCGAGCAGTAAGCAGAAGGCTTGAAACATGTTGCCCAATCTTGCCCCGATCCCCGAACTGTATGTCTCTTATGACAGCGCCCAGAAGCTCAAGCTGGAGGCGGCCGAGCTGACCTCGTGGGATCTGACGGCGCGCCAGATCTGTGATCTCGAACTCTTGATGAATGGCGGCTTCTACCCGCTCAAGGGCTTCCTCGGGCGCGAGGATTACGACAGCGTTGTCGAAAACATGCGCCTTGCCGATGGCCGGTTCTGGCCGATGCCGATCACGCTGGACGTGAGCCAGGAGTTTGCCGCCGGGCTGGAAGAGGGGCAGGACATCGCCCTGCGCGATCAGGAAGGCGTGATCCTCGCCACCATGACGGTGACGGATATCTGGACCCCGGACAAGCGCCGCGAGGCCGAGAAGGTGTTTGGCGCCGATGACGTGGCCCATCCGGCGGTCAACTACCTGCACAATACCGCCGGCAAGGTCTATCTCGGCGGCCCGGTGGTGGGCATCCAGCAGCCGGTGCATTACGACTTCCGCGCCCGGCGCGACACGCCCAACGAGCTGCGCGCCTTTTTCCGCAAGCTCGGCTGGCGGCGCATCGTCGCCTTTCAAACCCGCAATCCGCTGCACCGTGCGCACCAGGAGCTCACCTTCCGCGCCGCCCGCGAGGCGCAGGCGAACCTGCTTATCCACCCGGTCGTGGGCATGACCAAGCCCGGCGACGTGGACCACTTCACCCGGGTGCGCTGCTACGAGGCGGTGCTGGACCAATATCCCGGCTCGACCACCGCCATGAGCCTTCTGAACCTGGCGATGCGCATGGCCGGCCCGCGCGAGGCGCTCTGGCACGGGCTGATCCGGCGCAATCACGGCTGCACCCATTTCATCGTTGGCCGCGACCATGCCGGCCCGGGCAACAACTCGGCTGGAGAGCCTTTCTACGGCCCCTATGATGCGCAGGAATTGTTCAAGCAGCACGAGGAAGAGATCGGCCTTGAAATGGTGCCCTTCAAGCACATGGTCTATGTGCAGGAGCGCGCCCAGTACGAGCCCGCCGACGAGGTGGAAGAGGGCGCAACCGTGCTCAACCTCTCCGGCACCGAACTGCGCCGCCGTCTGCGCGAGGGGCTCGAGATCCCCGAATGGTTCTCGTTTCCCGAAGTGGTCGAAGAGCTGCGCCGGCGCTATCCGCCGCGCCACAAGCAGGGCTTCACGGTGTTCTTCACCGGCTTTTCGGGCTCCGGCAAATCCACCATCGCCAACGCGCTGATGGTCAAGCTGATGGAGATGGGCGGCCGGCCGGTGACGCTTCTGGACGGCGACATCGTGCGCAAGAACCTCTCCAGCGAGCTCGGCTTTTCCAAGGAGCACCGCGACCTCAACATCCGCCGCATCGGCTTTGTCGCCAGCGAGATCACCAAGAATGGCGGCATCGCCATCTGCGCGCCGATCGCCCCCTATGCGGCCACAAGGCGCGCGGTGCGCGAGGAGATCGAGCAATACGGCGCCTTTGTCGAGGTGCATGTGGCGACCTCGATCGAAGAATGCGAGCGGCGCGACCGCAAGGGGCTCTACAAGCTGGCGCGCGAAGGCAAGATCAAGGAATTCACCGGGATTTCAGACCCTTATGACGTTCCGGAAAACCCGGAACTGAGGGTCGAGACCGAGAATGTCGAGGTCGATCACTGCGCCCATCAGGTGCTGCTGAAGCTGGAAAGCATGGGGCTGGTCAAGGTCTGAATGGCCGCGCATGCCCTCGCTGGTCATCAGCCTGACCTCGATCCCGCCCCGCTTCGGCCAACTGCCGCGCGTCGTCGCCGCACTCAGGGCACAGACGGCGCGCGCGCGCATCCTGCTGGTGCTGCCGCGGCACTACCGCCGCTTTCCCGGCCACCATGTGCCGCCGCCGCTCGAAGGGGTCGAGATCCTGCGCCCCGCCGAAGATGCCGGCCCGATCGCCAAGCTCGCCCCCGCCGTGCGCCTGCTGCGCGGTGAGGGCAGGCAGGGCTGTCACCTGCTCTATTGCGACGACGACTGGCTCAACGGGCCGGGCTGGGCGCAGGGTTTCCTCGACGCCGCGCGCGCCCGTCCCGGCGCTGTCATCGCCGCCTCCATCTTTTCCGCCCGCCGCCTCGGCCTCTCCAGCCCCGCCGACAGCCCGGATATCGCCCAGGGCTTTGCCGGGGTGCTGCTCAGCCCCGGCTGGCTCGACGAAGCCGCCCTCGCCCCGCCGCCCGAAGCCTGGGCGGTGGATGATATCTGGCTCTCGGCGCAATATGCCCGCCTCGGGCGCAGGATCGTCCGGCCGGCGGGTCTGCGCGCCCATGCCGCCCCCCTTTTGGAGCCGGCCCGCCTGCAGGATGCGCGGCTGGACGGGGCGGATCGCGCCACGGCCAATCGCCGCCTCGCGCAGCGGCAGGTGACCGAATACGGGATCTGGGGCGCGGTACTGGGCGGGTAAGGCGTTTGCCGTGGCAGGCCGGGGAGTGGCGCTTCCCTGCAGAAGGATGCCCTGCTCGCCTGTACGCGTCGGCGCAGGGCCTCAGGGGCGGAGCGCCTCGACCGAGGAGGTTCGGCGCCGCCTCAGTATCGATTCCCGCCAGGCGATGAAGCTGATGGCGGCGATGATGATCGCGCCGCCGAGAATCACCCAGATATCCACCGGCTCGCCGAACAGCAGCGCGCCGAAGAGTACCGCCCATATGATTTGCAGGAAGGTGACCGGCTGGGTGACGCTGATCGGCGCCACGGCAAAGGCGCGGGCCATGCAGTAATGCCCCGCCGTGGCAAAGACCGCGACGAGACCGAGCCAGGCGATCTGGGCGGGCGTGGGCGGCACCCAGACCGCAAGCGCAAAGGGCGCAAGGCCGATGGTGACCGAGACCGACAGCATGGCGATGATTGCCGAGGGGCTGGCTTCGCTGGACAGGCGCTTGGCCACCAGGAAGGAGCCGGCGAAGCTGAGGGTGGCCAGAAGCTGGGCGTAGTGGCCCGGCGACAGGTCGCGAAAGCCCGGGCGCAGGATGATCACCACCCCGGCAAGTGCCGCCGCTACTGCGAACAGGCGCCGGGCGGCCAGGCTTTCGCCCAGGAACAGGGCCGCGCCGAGGGTTACATAGACCGGGCTCATGTAGCTCATCGCTGTGGCTTCGGCCAGCGGGATGCGCGCCATCGCGAAGAACCAGCTCATCACCGCCAGGGTATGAAACAGCCCGCGCGCGGCAAACAGCCCCCATGCCCTGGAGCTGAAACCCGCACCGGGCAGGCGCAGGAGCACCGGAGACAGCAGGATCAGTCCGGCGACAAAGCGCAGGAAGGCCGCCTCGGGCGCAGGCAGTGCCGTGCCCACGGCCTTGACGATCACGTTGACCGCCACGAAGCACAGCCCCGTCAGCAGCATCCAGCCGATGCCGGCAAGGGTGTTCTGGGGGAGAGGGGCGGGCCTGGGCATGGAGGCACATGGCCCATTCGGACGGATGAGTGCAAGCCCCCGCCGGAGAATTCGCAGCGTCATCTCCCTCGGAGCTTCGGTGGTGGCGCGCTCCGGCGCGGGGCGCCGCCGGGGCGGTCGCGGCCTCCTCGGTTGGGAACGACCCGCGCGTCTTGATCGATTTTCGGATCACGCGGTTCAGACTTTCAATCGCGTTGGTCGTATAGATGATCTTTCGGATCGCCGGGTCG
>JALTZY010000086.1 GCA_027045905.1 Paracoccaceae bacterium | reverse complement strand
GCGCTGCTTTGGGGCGTCGGCGGCGGCCTTGCTCCTGCCCTTTGCGGGGGCAGGGGCGGGGGCGTCGATCAGGTTCTCGATCAGGATGAACTGGGTGCAGACATTGCGCAGGCTCTCGGGCGTCTTGGCCTCGCCGATGCCATAGACGGCCTTGCCCTCCTCGCGGATGCGGTTGGCGAGCGCGGTGAAGTCGCTGTCGGAACTGACCAGCACGAAGCCGTCGAAGCGACCCTTGTGCAGGATGTCCATGGCGTCGATCACGAGGCCGATATCGGAGGCGTTCTTGCCCTTGGTATTGGCGGTTTCCTGGTGGGCGACGAGGCCGAGCGCGTGCACCTTGTCGGCCCAGGGCTTGAGGCGGGCAGAGGACCAGTCGCCATAGACGCGGCGCAGGGCGGGCTCGCCGAGCCGGGTGATTTCCTCGAGGATCGGCTCGGCGAAGCGGGCCGGGATATTGTCGGCGTCGATCAGGACAGCGAGCAGCTTGTCGGAGGGAGCGGCCATGTCAGGCAGGCGCGCCGAGCTGGTCGATCGAGGTGATGACGGCGCCGAGCAGCCCGTATTCCAGCGCCTCGTCGGTGGTGAGCCAGAAGTCGCGCTGGGTGTCTTCGCGGATCCGCTCCGGGGTCTGGCCGGTGGCCTCGGCAAAGAGGTGGTCGAAACGCTCGCGCATCTTCGTGATCTGCTCGGCCTGAATCATCATGTCGGTGGCGCTGCCGCCGATGCCGCCGGAGGGCTGGTGCAGCAGGAAGCGGGTATTGGGCAGGCAGTAGCGGTTCTTCTTCTCGGCGCCGATGAAGATCAGCGCGCCGGCGCTGGCCACCCAACCCGAGCCGATGCAGCGCACCTCGGGGCGGATGAACTTGATCATGTCATGCACCATGTCGCCCGATTCCACATGCCCGCCGGGGCTGGAAATGTAGAGATTGATCGGGTCGTCCCCGTCTTCGGCCAGCGCCAGCAGGTGGGTTACCGCCCGGCGCGCGGCCTTGTCGTCGATGGGCCCGGTGATCAGCACATTGCGGCTCTTAAAGAACAGCCTGTCGAGCGAGGGCGAAATCTCGTCGCTCTTTTCCTCATCCTTGTCCCTGCCCAGAAATACATCCTGCATGTGTCCGTCTCTCCCAAAGGGTATATCCGTCCGGCCTTACCCTAAAGGCTTGCCAACCGGGCGCAAGCGCATTCCGCCTCTCTCGCACCGCCCACGCCACCGCCCCGGGCTCAGGGGGCCGGTCTTCGCGGAAAGACGGCCCGCCGCCGGCTCAGTCGAGGCTGATGAAGCAGCGGAATCCCAGATGGTAATTGCTGTGACTGGCGCGCGACATCACTTTCGTGCCGTGCCAGAACGGCGCGCGCCAGCGGCTCCAGAAGGGGTGCGCCTGCACCGTGTCCCAGATGAACCAGCTTCCCTTCATCTCGGTCACGCCAAGGGTCTTCGAGCCGCGACTGGCCATCTGGTCCGGGGCCATCGGCAGGTTCATGTGCTCGGCCACGTTGCCGTCGATGTCATAGACCCCGAGCGGGCTCTTGCAGGCCGGGAACGCTCCCGAAGGGTAGGTATTGGAGCCGCATCCCGTAAACGAGCCGCCATTGCAGCCCGGCGTCTTGAAGCTGCCGGTGGCGCAGACCCCGCTGCGCCACCGACCGATGGAATAGGTGTCGCTGGTCGATGCCCAGCGTCTGTTATGCCAGGCGCGCATGGCGCTGTGGCTGAGGCCGAACTGGTAATCCGGCTCCAGAAGCGCACCGGCCGAGGCGCCTTCCCACTCATGGGCGTCGCCCAGGCGCTTTCCTTCGGCAAGGCACAGGAGCGCCGCCTCGCGCGCCGTGACCCAGGTGACCGGGTAGGCCAGCGGCACGTTGGGATATTCGAACATGTCGACGCAGGCTTTGGCATCCTCCGGGCGCTCGGTGGCCGGGTCGTAGAGCGGCGCCATGTATTTGCGCCCGCAGATGCGCTCGAAGCGGCGGTTGCGGTAGTATTGGTAGGCCGGCGCCGGCAGGCGGGCTTGCGCCTGCTCGGGGGTCATCGGGTGACGGGTCACGGCCGGATTGCCCTGCCCGATGCGCGAGGAGCCGGCGAATATCTCGCGGATGCGCGCGATCTCTGCATCGCTCACCCCGCGCACCTGCTGCATCAGGCGAAACATCTCCTCGTTCGATTCCCGCAGGCTTCTGGCCTGCAGGCCCTGGAGCCCGCCCCCGGCGAGGCCGGTCAGGAAGGCGAGCAGGGCAAGCACGGTCTTTTTCATCGGGCAGCTCCTCGGCTGGGCAATCACTCCTTGCGCAGAAGATAGAAGAAATCGCGGTTGTCGGCAAAGCCTATGAAACGCGGGATGACGATGCCATCCCGCCGCCGCTGGTCGATTGCCCGCATCCCGCGCACCAGATGCTCGACCTCGATCCAGTCGCCGCCTGTCTGCGGATAGAGCGCCATGTAGGTGTGCTCCTGCGAATTCATGTCGAGCAGCATGGCGTGGTCGCAGCCATAGGCCTGAAAGGTGCGGGCCATGGCGCTGGGAGTGGCGGTGGAGAAATAGGCGTAGATCAGGAACTGGCGGCCATCGACCTCTTTCGTGCAGGCGCCGCCGCGCAGGGTGCGCAGCTGGGCATCGGCCGAACCCGACCAGTTGCCCGGCCCCCAGTGGCGCACGAGGCTGCCGGGCACGCTCTCGCCGGTCTCCGGGTCGGGCTCGATCAATGGCACCCCGTTCTGGCGGGCGAATCGGATCTCGCCGAGGCGGGCATTGTCTTCCTCGGTCCACTTGCGCATCTCCATGCGCCCGTCCTTGTAGATGATGATGGTGGCAAGGTCGGGCCACAGGCGCGACAGCACCACGCCATTGACCATGAAGCCGTAATGGTTGCCGTGGTTGTAGGTGGCCATGGGGCCGAAGCGAAAGGCACCGTGGTCGCGCTTGAAACCGCCGGTGAAGGTGGCCGCCACCCGGTCGGTGAGCGCCGGGCTGACCATGCCGGCCATCACCAGCGGGTCGGGCCGGTCAAAGCCGTCGGGGCCGGGGATGCGCCAGTCGCGCCCGGCGCCGCTGGGGCGTGACGACCAGCCAAAGGAGGGGTGATCGGTGCCCAGTTCGTAGCCGATGTCGAATTTCAACATGTCGAAGGCCACCAGCAGCACGTCGGCGCCCCGCTCCACGCTGTCCAGATAATTGGTCTCGCCCCGGCGGCTCAGTATCTCCTCGCTGATCATGCCCGGCTGCATGACGCTGGCATAGATGCCCGGCGCATCCTTGACCGCATACCATGCGCCCGCCTCCATGCGCCCGCCCTCGGTGCCCTCCAGGGTAAAGCCCGGGGCGGTATACATCAGCGGATAGCGCGAAAGGCTGGCACGCCCCAGAGCCGCCACCGTAGCGCCCGCATCGCCCTCTTCGGATGTCTCCGAGGACTGCATGAAGGCATCCTCGTAGAAGGAGCCCTTGATCAGGTTGACGATGGAATCGCCGAACACCACGTTGTTGCGCAGGAATTCGGCCACCGCCTCGCGGCTGGTGCGCGAGCCGCGTACCTTGTTGCGCAGATAAAGCCGCCCGCCGCAGATCGGGGCAAAAGGCAGCGGTCTGCCCGCGGCTTCCAGAAGCTCCGGCTCGTCGCCCGCCCAGGGCGCGCAGGCGATGCTCTCGCCGCCGCCCTCGATCAGCAGCGTCGGCTCCGCGCCCCCGGAAAGCGATATCCGCCAGCGCTCCGGATCGGCATTTTCCAGGTGGTAGGCGCGGGTAGTGG
Organism: Paracoccaceae bacterium; assembly: GCA_027045905.1. Classification (GTDB taxonomy): domain Bacteria; phylum Pseudomonadota; class Alphaproteobacteria; order Rhodobacterales; family Rhodobacteraceae; genus JAAEUB01. The sequence goes on along the minus strand of JALTZY010000086.1, from coordinate 1,639 downwards.
CGCCGAAGAAGCCCGGGGCGGTCACTTCCAGCACGAACCAGGCATTGACGCCGGGATTGAGCGAGGTGAGCCCGAGCGCCAGGCCGCCGGGCCCGCTGGCTTCCTGACGCGCGCGAAAAGGCTGCAGATCGAAAATGGTGCCCGGGGTCGGGCTTTCATAGACCTCCATCCGCGCGCGAATGGTTTCGCTGTCGGGCGTCTCGAGGCTCTGGGCCGACAGCGCGGCTCCCGCGACCAGGACAGCCGTGAGCGCGGTCGCGGGCAACAAGCGTTTCATGGATGGAACCCCCCGAAAATCCTGATTTCAATACGCGAATACTGGCGGCTTTTCGGGGATTCTGCCAGCGGTTTCTGGGCCGGGAAACAATCCCCTCGCCGGGTCCCTCGGAATTGCGGGAATTGCAATGCATGATCAATGACTTGACTGGGAAAGCGCCGGCATCTTCCGAAGGCAGGGCCGCGCTGCCCACGATATCGCCCTGCCTCCCTGCCGCAATTGTCGCGCCCGACGAAACAATGCGGGAAATCATTACCAGAGAGTTACCACCAAAGGGAGATTTTTATTTAGTTTTTTGCAACCTGGAGTGTATTTTTTCCTTGCATGTCCCGAACCGGGCGGCTAGCCTGCAGGAGCAAGCAGCAGAACCGGCTGCCGGTCCGGACGAAACACCCACCCCACCCCTCGCTCCCTCGTCCGTGACCGGCAGTCATCCTGTCGGCCTCGCCCGACCGGCGGACCCTCGCCGCGCCGAAATCCTCCCCCTGTCCCCGGCACGGACGAACCCTTGCCCAAGCGCTGCCATCCCGCACCAGAGGTGCCTGCAAAGGCGAATATCCCTTGCACCCGCACCCGGAAAAGCGGATAAATCCGCAGGATACCAGCCAGCAGCCCAGGAGGTTCCCATGCGTGCCCGTATCTTCCAGCCCGCCCGCAATGCGATGACGTCCGGCACCGGCAGAACCCGTCACTGGGTTCTGGAATTCGCCCCCCGGCAGGCGCGCGAAATCGACCCGCTCATGGGCTGGACCGGCTCGGGCGACACGCAAAGCCAGGTGCGGCTGAAATTCCCCACCCGCGAAGCCGCCCGGGAATATACCCGCGCACACGGAATCGACGCACAGGTCTTCGAACCGCACAAGCGGCGGGTGAATATCCGCCCCGGCGGATACGGCGACAATTTCGCCAGCAACCGCCGCCAGAGCTGGACCCATTGAAACGCTCGCCGGGAGGGCGGGATTGCGTGCAGCGGAACCGGCCGGCCCTTGGGCTGTCCGGGGGCGCTTCGGGTCGTGCCGACGGCAGAAGCCGCCCCCTTCCCTGCCCGCCCAAATCTCCGAAAGATCTGAAATATCATAAAACAATCAGGGAGATAACATGGAACTGAGCGGCACACAGAAGATCGGTGCCGACCGGGAATCCGTCTGGAAGCACCTGAATTCGGCGGAGACGCTGATGGCCTGCATCCCCGGCTGCCAGGAGCTGACCGGCAGTCCCGAAGAGGGATTCGACGCGGTGGTGGTGCAGAAGGTCGGCCCGGTCAAGGCGAAGTTCAGGGGGCGGGTGGAGATTTCGGACATCACGCCGATGCAGAGCTACCGGCTCAGCGGCGAGGGCAGGGGCGGCGTGGCGGGATTTGCC
>JALTZY010000085.1 GCA_027045905.1 Paracoccaceae bacterium | reverse complement strand
CGCCGCCAATCTCGATCCTGCCGCCCTGGGCATCCGCCAGGCGGGTGAGCAGGTGAAAGACCGTGCTCTTGCCCGCCCCCGAAGGCCCCACCAGCGCCGTGGTCTCGCCGGCGCGCGCGCGCAGGCTGAGCCCGTCGAGCACCGGGCTGTCGCCATAGGAAAAGCGCACGTCCTCGAGCACCACGTCGGCCCGCTCCATCGGCGCGGGGGGCGGCAGCGGGCGGGGGGGCGACAGGATCGTGGGCTTTTCGTCGAATATCGCGCGCAGCCGCTCGAGGCTCGCCAGCGCCGCCGCCCAGGCGCCGGAGACATTGCCGATCCGCCGCAAGGGCTCGAAGATCAGCGCCATGGCGGTGAAGAAGCTCATGAATTCGCCCACGGTCTTTTCGCCGTCGATGATCTGCAGGCCGCCATAGATCAGCACGCCGAAGAAGCCGAGCGCGGCAATCAGGTCGATCATGGCGAGGATGCCGGCCTGTGCGGCTTCGGCGCGCAGGTGGATGCGCGCATAGCGGGCGATTCCGGCACGGATACGGGTCTCTTCGCGCGCCTCGGTGCCGGTGAGCTTGATCGTGTTGATCCCGTGAAAGGCCTCGTCCAGCCGGGTCGAGATATGCGCCGCTTCGGCGCGTGCATCGCCGGAGGCGCGGCGCACACGGCGCTGGAGCGCGTTGATCGGCAGCATCAGGAGCGGGCCGGCGGCAATGGCGATCAGCGTCCAGCGCCAATCGACCCAGAGCGCCACGCCCAGGAGCGCCGCGAGGCTTACCACGTCGCGCGCCAGTGCCGCCAGCACCTGCTCCCAGAGCGTGATCACCGCCTGGCTGTCGCCGCGCACCCGCTCGATCAGCGTGCCGGGCGGATTGCGCTGAAAGAAGGCGCTGTCGAGCCCGAGCATGTGGCGGATCAGCCGCCCCTGAAGCCGCGCGGCGACCTGCTGGCCGATCCTGACCATCAGCACCCGATGGCTGAAGGCCGCGAGCGCCCGGATCGCAAACACCCCGGCCACGGCGAGGGCGACCCAGAGGACCGCGTCGCGGTTGCGCGCGGCGAATACCTCGTCGAACATCGGCCGGATCAGCCAGCTGAGCGCGCCGAGCATGGTGCCTTCCAGAGCCATGAGCAGCACCGCCGCCCCGAGGGCGAAGCGATGGCGACGCACATAGTCGCGCCAGAGCCAGCGGGTGATGGCACGGGGATCTGTTGCGGGGCGCGGGCTCATGGGTGCCTGCCCTTGCCGCGCTTCCGGCGGGCATCGAAATCGGCGGTGATCGCCACCGGGTCGTAGCGGGTGGCGATCCACTGGCGGATCGGTACGGGAGCGGTACGAGTATCGGCGGCATAGGTTTCAAGCAAATGGTCCAGAATGCCCGCCGCGGAATTCTTGCGGTGCGCATATTTCAGCGCCAGCTCGCCCATGGCCTGCTCGACGGAAGCCCCCTGCCGGTCGAGGAGGTAGAAGGCGGCAGCCAGTCCCGAGCGGTCGGCACCGGACTTGCAATGCAGGTAAAAGGGCTTTTCCACCGTATCGAAAAGCTCGAACAGGCGCAGATAGGTTTCGCGGCTGTCCAGCGCATAGGCGCTGATTTCGTGATCGACGAGCTCGAGCCCCAGCTCCTGGCAGGCCTCGCGCTCGAGCAGATAGACGCCGAAGGCCGAGGGGCCGCGCAGATTGAGCAGGGTGCGGATGCCCATCGACTTCAGCCGGGCGATGCGCTTCGGATCAGGCTGGTTGCCCCGCCAGGCCTCGGGCGAAAGCTGGCGGGTATTGTGCCAGATCCTGCGCAGGAAGGCGTGATCGACCACATGGGTATGCAAGCGCGCCAGCCGTCGGCCGCGGGGCGTGGAGATGTCGTCTCCGAAGGAGGAATTGAAGGCCAGCTGCCAGTCTTCGATCTTCCTGACGAGGTTGTTGAGGAAACCGGGCATGGACGCTCGCTGGTTGTTGCCCGCCGGGTTTAGCGGCGATGGGCGCGCAGGGCAAGCGCGGGGCAGGCGGGTTGCAGGCAGGCGGGAGCAATGGCACACGAACGGGCGGGGTCGGCCGTGCGGGCGCTTCGGGGGTGGGCAAGGGCGCGCCGCTGTGGCATGGCTGGGCAAGGAAAAACCGGAGGGATACGCCATGACCCTTTCTCACGGACGCACCTATCTTGCCATTCCCGGCCCCTCGGTGGTGCCCGACCGGGTGCTCGCGGCCATGCATCGCGCCTCGCCCAATATCTACGAGGGCCCGCTGGTGGAGATGGTGCCGGGGCTCATCGCCGACCTCAAGGCGCTGGCGCGCACGAAGGGCGACCTGGCGATCTATATCGGCAATGGCCACGCGGCCTGGGAGGCTTCGCTTGCCAATATCCTGGCCCCCGGCGATCGGGTGCTGGTGCTGGCGAGCGGCGCCTTCGGCCAGGGCTGGGCGGCGATCGCCGAGCGGCTGGGGGCAAGGGTAGAGGTGATGGATTTCGGCCTTCAGGCGCCCCTTGACCCGGCAGCGGTGGAAGCGCGGCTCGCGCAGGACAGGGCGGGCAACGGGGCCGGCGAGATCGTCGCGGTGCTGGCGGTGCATGTGGACACCTCCACCGGCATCCGCGCCGACATCGCCGCCCTGCGCGCGGCCATGGACCGGGCCGGGCACACAGCCCTGCTGGCGGTGGACTGCATCGCCTCGCTGGGCTGCGAGCGCTTCGAGATGGACGAATGGGGCGTGGATGTGGCGCTGGCTGCCAGCCAGAAGGGTCTGATGTGCCCGCCGGGGCTCGCATATGTGTACTTCGGCGCGAAAGCAGCAGCGCGGAGGGTCGAGACCGGCTGCGCCTCGCCTTACTGGGACTGGGTGCCGCGCGCGGCCCCGGCGCTTTTCTACCAGTATTTCGCCGGCACCGCGCCGGTGCATCTGCTCATGGGCCAGCGCGCCGCGCTCGACATGATCGCCGAAGAGGGCGGGATGGAGGCAGTATGGGCGCGCCACGAGAAACTCGCCCGCGCGATCTGGGCGGCCTGCGAGGTATGGGGGCGCGAAGGCGCGCTTGCCATCAACGCCCCCGAAGGCGCGCGCAGCCATGCGGTGACGGCGCTGAGCCTGCCCGCGCCGCAGGCCACCGAACTGCGCCAATGGTGCGAGAAAAAGGCCGGGGTGACGCTGGGGATCGGGCTCGGCATGGCGCCCCCCGACGATCCGGCCTGGCACGGTCATTTCCGTCTCGGCCATATGGGGCATGTGAACGCGCATATGCTGCTGGGCGCGCTGGGAGCGATGGAAGCGGGGATGCAGGCATTGGGGATCGCCCACGGCCCGGGCGCGCTGGAAGCGGCGGCCGAGGCAGTGGCAGAGGCGTAAAAACCGGAAAATGTTCGATTTGTGTAACTATACACGATTTTTTCCGGTAATATCCCGAGATAATATCTGAAAAGTAAAATCTATCCTCGCCCTGAACGCACCATTTCCAGAGCCTTCGGCAAAGCTTCCGCAAACAGGTCAAGCTCCGGCGCGCGCCCGGCAGAGACGCGGATGCAGCGATCTTGCGGCGGAGCGAAGGGCATGCGGATGAACACGCCCAGCTCGCCCAGCGCGGCGACGATGGCGCGGGCGAAACCGGCGTCAGCCCCGCAGTCGATGGCAACGAAATTGGTCGCCGACGGCAGCGCGGCAAGCCCATTGGCCGCCGCAATTTCACCGATACGCTGACGCGCGGCGGCGACATTCGCAACGGTCTGAGTCAGCCAGTCCCGGTCGCCCAGCGCGGCCAGCGCGCCGGCTTGCGATATCCGCGCCATGCCGAAATGGTTGCGCACCTTGTGAAAGGCACCGATCAACTCCGGCGTGCCGATCGCATAGCCCACCCGGGCGCCGGCCATGCCATAAGCCTTGGAAAAGGTGCGCAGGCGGATCACCCGGGGATCGTCCGCCACCAGCACAGGCGCAGTGCCTTCGGGGGCGAATTCGATATAGGCCTCGTCCAGCACCAGCAGCGCGCCCTCGGGCACCGCCTTGATCATCGCCTGCATGGCCCTCGCGTCGTGCCAGGAGCCCATCGGGTTGTCGGGATTGGCGATGTAGATCAGCTTCGCCCCGATCTCGACCGCCTTGCCGATCAGCGCTTCGGGATCCTCGCGATCCTCCCGGTAAGGCACCGTGACGATCTCGCCGCCGTAACCCGCCACATGATAATTGAAGGTCGGATAGGCCCCGGCCGAGGTCACCACCCGGTCGCCTGGGGCGATAAACAGGCGCACGAGATAGCCGAGCAGCCCGTCTATGCCCTCGCCGACCATGATGCTGTCGGCGCCGATCCCGTGAAAATCCGCCAGCGCCGCGCGCAGATCGTGGCTCTCCGGGTCGCCATACATCCAGGTTTCGCCGGTGGCCTTCCGCATCGCGGCGATGGCGGCGGGCGAGGGGCCAAAGCCGTTTTCGTTGGCGCCCAGGCGGGCGGCAAAGGCCCGTCCGGCGGCGCGCTCCTGCGTTTCGGGGCCGACGAAGGGCACCGAGGCGGGCAGGGTCGCGGCGAGCGCGGTGAATCGGTAGCTGGTCATGTGGTGGCCTCCTCGGGGGGAGAATTGCGGCAAGCTTCCCCGCGCGCAAGAAAAAATGGCGGAAAGCGGCGCAACGGCTCCCGATCCGGTCCGGCTACGAACCCCGAGCACATAAGCTTTCGCCCCGGTTCAGGCTCAGGGCAAAGGAAAGCGGAAGCACGGCAGGCGCTTCGGTGCTGCGCGCGCCGGAGCGAAATTCCGATTCCGGCATTCGCGCCCCCTGACGCAAACGCCCCGGCGGGCACATGTCCCTCCCCTTTCACCTTTCGCCAAATACTCCCGCCGGAGGCGCGATTTTTCGCAGAAAAATCGCTTCCCCCGCGCCGCGCGGGGATTTGCGCCCTGGCTGACGCGCTCAGTTCAGGTAGCCTTCCGGATCGACGCTTCTGGTGCCCTCGCGCACCTGGAAGTGCAGGAAGGCCGGATTGCCCGCACGCACCACGGCGATCTTCTGTCCGCGGCTGACCCGTTCTCCCTTGGCGACCGTTATCCCGTCGATATTGGCATAGACCGTCAGCACGTTGCCGGGATGGCGGATGACCAGGATCGGCACCTGTTCGGTATCGCGGGTAATCGCGGCCACGGTGCCGTCATCGGCGGCGACCACCGCGGCGCCGGCACTGGCGGCGATGTCGATGCCGTCGGTCTTGCCCGGTTCATAGGCGCGGATGATGCGCCCCTCGGTGGGCAGGACCATGCGGGCCTCCGAGGCGGAAGTGGCGGCGGCGCCGAGATCGGCTGCCGGCGGCGCAGCGGCAGCGGCGGCGCTGGGCGCGGGGTCGGGCAGGGGCGCGGCGGCGCTGGGCGGTACCGGGGTACGGCTGCCCTGGCCGGGAGGCTCGACGGGGTCGGGGGCATTGGCG
>JALTZY010000084.1 GCA_027045905.1 Paracoccaceae bacterium | reverse complement strand
CCATCGATATCGCTCCGCCCACGCCTCAACCCTCCATCTCGTGGATGGAGACAGTGAATCAGAAAAAGAATCAGAAAAATCCGCGATTGAAATCCCTGATGCGATTCAGACAGAAATCATCTCGCTCCAGGCTCAGTCCGCGCCGCCGCCGGAGATGAACAGCGCGCCCCCCGCTCTGGTGCGCTTCTGCCAGACCGCCTGATCCTGCGCCTCGGCATCGCATCCGAGCCGGCCAAAGGGCGTGTCCAGCCCCCGCGCCTCGCAGGCGGCCCGCCTGGCGGCAACGGTCTCGACCGCCTCCGGGGTCAGCGCCTCCCGCTGCTTCTGGAAATGCCGCAGAACCCCCGCCGAAACCAGCAGGCTCAGCGAGGTGATCACCAGTATCGGGCCGCGCAATTCCATGAATCCATCCCTTCACGCTACCAATGCGGGAATGATAGCGACAAATCGTGACAAAATTTAGGCATTAGGGCGTGATATGGCGCATTGCTTCCGCTAGGGAAACAATGCGCCGTGCGCCTACCGCCTGCGCAGGATGAAACCATATTGTCGGCGATCGGCATTGGAATAGTCCAGCACGATCCGGTTGGCATCCAGGCGCCGGGCATAGCGGATGTCTTCGAGCAACTCGGAGACGGTTCGCTCCAGTCGATCGGCCTCGTTATTGCAGGCCAGGCGTTCGGTCATGATATCGGAAACCCGCACTTCTCCCGTATTTGGCCGCACGATGTTGATTCGCCCCGACAGCATGTTGCAGCCGGCTGTAAACGTGAACCTGCCATCGCGCTGAATGATGAAACGGGTCACCTGCATGGTTCGGCGGTTGACGCTCACGGCCCTGAAAGTCTGGTCCATGACCTCATCTATGCGCCAGCTGCCGACGATGAGATCACGTAGCCAGGCGGAATCGTCCACGCCACCGGCCTGGGGGCGAACAAGCCGGAACTGCTCCCAACCAAGCGTATGGTCGGAGACCGCGCCAAAATAGGTTTGCTGGCCGATTCCGGCGCGCACATATTTGCGATTGGCGACCGAGCGCAGGACCGTGTGGCCATTGGCGACCATTTTGTCGAACATCTCCCATTCATCCAGGCGGTGATCCCCCCACTCCAGCAGGTTCAGCTCGGCGCCGGCCGCGCCAGCGCGCAGGTAGCGCCCGTTTGCAGGGTCTTGAAAAGCGACCCTGCCATTGGCCAGCATGACCAGATCGAAGGGCTGTGCGTGGGCCAGATTGTAACGCGCCGCCAGATAGTCGTTGTAAAAGCCGGCAAATTTGCCGTTTTGTACGGATTGAATAAATACGGTCTCGGCCTTGGCGGGCTGTATCGCGCCCAGGAGCAAACCAGAAAGAAGTAAAGCCATTTTCATGGCACGAGTAAGAAATCGCATTTGTTGCCTTCCATTGATCTTTGCAAATTTCATCGCGAATACCTTCACAAACGCCTTTGTTATTCAATAACAGTGCCGCGCTGTCGGTTGTTGCGAAACGAAGCAACCGTAGCGCTGGAATTGTCGCCCAAGCAGGGCTTTCGCGTGCCCGCGCAATCGGCTATGAGCAGGGCCACACCGACAAGACGGAACGAGAAAATGAAATTCACGCTTTCCTGGCTCAAGGAGCATCTCGAGACCGACGCTTCGCTGGAACAGATCTGCGGCGCCCTCACCGACCTTGGCCTCGAGGTCGAAGAGCTGATCAACCCGCTCGACCGGCTCGCCTCCTTTACCATCGGCAAGGTGAAAAAGGCCGAGAAACACCCCGACGCCGACCGCCTGCGCGTCTGCGAGGTCGAGACCGACGAGGGCGTGAAGCAGATCATCTGCGGCGCGCCCAATGCCCGCGAGGGCATTACCGTCGTCGTCTGCAAGCCCGGCGATTACATCCCCGGCCTCGACACCACCATCAAGGTGGGCAGGATCCGCGGCGTCGAGAGCCACGGCATGATGGCCAGCGAGCGCGAACTGGAGCTTTCCGACGAACATGACGGCATCATCGAGCTGCCCTCGGGCGAAGTGGGCGAGCGCTTTGCCGACTGGCTTGCGCAGAACCGGCCCGAGAAGGTGGACCCAGTGATCGAGATCGCCATCACCCCCAACCGCCCCGACGCGCTGGGCGTGCGCGGCATCGCCCGCGACCTCGCCGCGCGCGGGCTCGGCACGCTGAAGCCGGAGAAGCGCGCGCAGGTGCCGGGCAGCTTCGAAAGCCCGATCACCGTCTCCATCGACGAGGCGGCCCGCGAAGAAGCCCCCCTGTTCATGGGCCGGCTGATCAAGGGCGTGAAGAACGGCCCCAGCCCCGAATGGCTGCAACAGCGCCTCAAGGCGATCGGCCTGCGCCCCATCTCGGCGCTGGTCGATATCACCAATTTCTTCACCTATGACATGAACCGCCCGCTGCATGTGTTCGATGCCGACAAGGTTGCCGGCAACCTGCGCGTCCACCATGCCGAGGGGGGCGAAAAGCTGGTGGCGCTGGACGAGAAGGAATACACCATGCCCGCCGGCGCGGTGGTGATCTCGGACGATAACGGGGTCGAGAGCATCGCCGGGATCATGGGCGGGCTGGCGACCGGGGTCACGGAAGAGACCACCAATGTCTTTCTCGAAGCCGCCCTGTGGGAGCCGGTCCAGATCGCCCGCACCGGCCGCGCGCTCAGGATCAATTCCGACGCCCGCTATCGCTACGAGCGCGGCATCGATCCCCTGTTCAACGCGCCGGGGCTGGAACTGGCCACCCAGATGGTGCTGGAGCTTTGCGGCGGCGAAGCCAGCGAGGTGGTGCAGGCGGGCGAGGTGCCCGATGTCTCGCGCGCCTACCGGCTCGATACCGACCGGGTGCAGAGCCTCGTCGGCATGGACATCCCGGCAGAAGAGCAGCGCGCCACCCTCACCGCGCTCGGCTTCCGGCTCGAGGGCGATCAGGCCTGGGTACCCTCCTGGCGGCCCGATGTGCAGGGCGAGGCGGACCTTGTGGAAGAGGTGGCCCGCGTCGCCTCGCTCACCAGGCTGGTCGGCAAGCCGCTGCCGCGCCCGAGCGAGGGCGTGCCGCGCCCGGTCCTGACCCCGATGCAGAAGCGCGAGGCGCTGGCCCGGCGCACCACCGCCGCGCTCGGCTATAACGAATGCGTGACCTATTCCTTCATCGATGCCGAGAGCGCCGCGCGCTTCGGCGGCGGGTCCGATGCCACCCGGATCGAGAACCCGATTTCCAGCGAGATGAGCCACATGCGCCCCTCGCTCATCCCCGGCCTGCTGGCCGCCGCGGCGCGCAACCAGGCGCGCGGCTACATGGACCTTGCCCTGTTCGAGGTGGGACCGGTCTTTTCCGGCGGCGAGCCCGAGGACATGGAGCAGATGCTGACCGGCATCCTCGTCGGCCATACCGGGCCGAAGGACCGCTTCGGCACGCGCCGTGCGGTCGATACTTTCGACGCCAAGGCCGACCTCGAAGCGGTGCTTTCCGCCCTCGGCGCCCCCGCCCGCCTGATGCATCTCAGGGACATGAACGCATGGTGGCACCCCGGCCGCTCGGCGAAGCTCTCGCTGGGGCCGAAAAACGTGCTCGGCGCCTTTGGCGAACTGCACCCGCGCGTGATCGAGGCCGCCGGCGTGAAGGGGGCGGTTGTGGCCTTTGCCGTCCACCTCGCCCGCATCCCCTTCGCCCGCAGCAAGGGCACCACCCGCCCGGCGCTGAGGGCCAGCGACCTGCAGGCGGTGGAGCGCGACTTCGCCTTCGTCGTCGGTGCCGACGTGGAGGCCCAAGCGCTGGTCAATGCCGCCCAGGGCACCGACAAGGGGCTGATCGACGAGGTGCGCCTGTTCGACGAATTCACCGGCGGCGCGCTCGGCGAGACGAGGCAGAAATCGCTCGCCATCACCGTGCGCCTGCAACCGACCGACAAGACCCTGACCGACACCGATATCGAAGCGGTCAGCGCCAAGATCATCGCCAGGGTCGAAAAGGCCACCGGCGGCACCCTGAGGAGCTGAACCATGACGCTGAAAGTATATCTCTCCGGCGAAATCCACACCGACTGGCGCGAGCAGATCATTGCCGGCGCCAAGGGGCTCGACGTGACCTTCTCCGCCCCGGTCACGGACCACGACGCCAGCGACGATTGCGGCGTGACCATCCTCGGCCCGGAAGACAGCAAGTTCTGGCACGACCGCAAGGGCGCCCAGATCAACGCCATCCGCACCCGCAAGGGCATCGAAGAGGCCGATATCGTGGTGGTGCGCTTCGGCGAGAAATACCGCCAGTGGAACGCCGCCTTCGATGCCGGCTATGCCGCCGCGCTGGGCAAGGCGCTGATCACCCTGCACCCGCCCGAGCACGACCACCCGCTCAAGGAGGTGGACGCCGCCGCCCTGGCTGTCGCCCGCGAGCCGGCCCAGGTGGTCGAAATCCTGCGCTACACCCTCACCGGCCGCCTGCCGGAAGGATAGGGCGCACAAGCCCCGGCGCCTCTCGCCCGAGCCCTGCCGCGCCGCTGGTTCCGGGGAACCTTCCCCCGCCATTCCCCTTTCCCGCCGGGGCGAAATCGGGCATCCCCCGCACGGAAACGCGCGGGGCCGTCCCGCGCCCGACAGAGAAGGACAGGAGGGGCAGAGAATCATGATCAAGGAATTCAAGGACTTCATCGCCAAGGGCAATGTCATGGACATGGCCGTGGGCATCATCATCGGCGCCGCCTTCACCGCGATCGTCAAGTCCCTGGTCGGCGACCTGATCAACCCGATCATCGGCCTTTTCACCGGCGGGATCGACTTCACCAACAAATACGCGGTGCTCTCCGGCGAAGTCGCCCCCGGCACCAGCCTCGACGCGGCGCGTGAAAGCGGCGCGGCGATCTTTGCCTATGGCTCATTCATCATGGCGGTGATCAACTTCCTGATCATCGCCTTCGTGGTGTTCATGCTGGTGAAAGCGGTCAACAAGGCCAGGGACGCCGCCACCAGGGAAGAGGAAGCCGCGCCGGAAGCCCCGAAAGGGCCCAGCGAAATCGAGCTTCTGACCGAGATCCGCGATGCGCTGGTCGCGAAGTAATCGCTGTTTTCATTTCCCGAAAAGGTCCGCCCCGGCGGGCCTTTTTCTTTCGACTTCACCCTTTCGGCTCCCGGCGGGATCAGCCGCCGGGGAGAGAGGAGAGCGGCGCCGCTCGGGCGCAAATGCTCATCTTCGAGGTGCGGGGCCTTTCGGCCCGGCCGCGTGACATGCCCGACCCGCTGACCGGAATCGCGCTCGGCCTGCTGACACCAGGCGCGCAGACTGTCGGGTGAACAGCCAAGCTTCGGTGCGATCGCCCGGTAAGCCGCCGTATCGCTGGCGTAATCGGCGCGGTTCGCCCGAAACGGCCGAACGCCGCGCTCGCGAAGTTCAGACGGATAGGCGGGGGTGAATCGTCTCTTTGTCATAGGGC
>JALTZY010000083.1 GCA_027045905.1 Paracoccaceae bacterium | reverse complement strand
ATTCGCCAACGCGGTTGCGGCTTCTGCGGCGCTTGCGATTTCCTCTTGCGTCGGAAGACGGCGCGTCAGGTCAATCACTTCGGCAGTGTTGTCCATGGTTGATCCTCCGTTTCGCGTGTTCCCAAGGTTCAGGTAGCAATTGGGCGTCCCCGTTACAAGTGAAATAAGTGAAACAAGCGAAAAAAGTGTAAAGGAAATGCCTGCTGCGAAACGGCGGGCCAGCCGCCAGGGGTCACGAGGCAATCTTGTAAACCCTCCCCCTTCCATCAACCTTCCCGGAGACAACCTCGAGGCCAAGCCTTTTCTTCAACACCCCCGATATCGCTCCGCGCACGCTGTGCGGTTGCCAGCCGGTCGCGGTAACGATCTCGGGAATGGTTGCGCCGCCTTGGGTGCGGAGCATCTCGATCAGGATCTCCTGCTTGCTGCCCTTGGGGCGCTGAACCGGCGCGGGCTCAGCGGGCGCGGCGTCCTCTGGCTCGTCCGTGATGCCGAGTACCTGATGGGCCAGCTTTGTGGCACGCAGGGTGATCGGCCCGCGTTCTTCGTCATGCCGCCAGACGGTGTTGAGGTCGCTTGCCCTGATTTCTTCGACCAGCCCGCGCTTGAGCAGGCTTTTCAGGCAATTGCCGACGGGCCCGCCCTTGAGGTGGGGCGGTGTCGGGAACACGAGGGCGTCTTCGCGGGCGCAGGCGGTCGAAAGGATGACGGCCTGGGTATCGGAAAGCTCGATCTGTATCATGTCGTTCTCCATGCAGCATCAACTTGATGCTCTCAGCATTGCTCGGGGGCGCGCAGCTATCCAGTTGAAGCAGCGCAACTTCATGGCGAATATTGCCGAGGATTGATCATCAATGCAGGGGATGAGCGAACGCCAGTATGCGGCCCATGTGGGGCTGTCGCGCGGCGCGATCCAGAAGGCGAAGGCGGCGGGCCGGCTGGTGCTGTTTGCCGATGGGTCCATCGACGCCGCCGCCAGCGACGCAAGAAGGGCCGAGGCAACCGACCCCTCGAAAAGCCGCCCCCGGCGCGCGTCAGCAAAGGCGGGCATGAAGCCGGTACCGGAAGCCGCAGTCTCAGCCGTGGGCGAAACCTTGCGCGAACAGGGCATGGAGACGCCGGCCAGCAGCGGGGGCACGACCTTTCTGCAGGCCAAGACGGCCAACGAGGTGCTGAAGGCGCAGGAGCGGCGAATCCGGCTGGCAAGGCTCAAGGGCGAGCTGATCGATCGCGACCGCGCGACGGCGCTGGTGTTCCGGCTGGCGCGCGAGGAACGCGATGCCTGGGTCACATGGCCCGCGCGGGTGGCGGCGCTGATGGCGGCGGAGCTTTCGGTCGCATGCAGCCAAGCGGCAGGCCAGGAGGTGTGCGTCGAGACGGCGGTGATGCAACAGGTTCTGGAGACACATGTCCGCGCCCATCTCGAAGAACTCAGCGAGGTCAAGGTCAGGTTGGGATGAACTCACCGCCTCAAGCAGCGAAGCGGCAGGCGAACAGATCTCGGGTTTCGATGGTGCCGACAAGCTCCTGACCGCCTGGGGCCGCGGGTTGACGCCCGACCCGTGGCTGACGGTCTCGGAGTGGGCCGACCGGCACCGCTGGCTGTCATCGCGCGCATCTGCCGAGCCGGGGCGCTACCGCACTGAACGCACGCCGTATATGCGGGCGATCATGGATGCGCTGAGCCCGGGTGACCCGGCACAGCGCATCGTGTTCCAGAAGGCCGCGCAGGTGGGGGCGACCGAGGCCGGCAACAACTGGATCGGCTTCGTGATGCACCACGCGCCGGGTCCGATGCTGGCGGTCCAGCCGACGGTGGAACTCGCCAAGCGCAACTCGCGCCAGCGGATCGACCCGCTCATCGAGGAAAGCCCGGCGCTGAAGGAACGCGTCAGACCAGCGCGGGCGCGCGACAGCGGCAACACGCAGCTCTCAAAAGATTTCCCCGGCGGGGTGCTGGTGCTGACCGGGGCCAATTCGGCGGTGGGCCTGCGCTCGATGCCGGCGCGGTATGTGTTTCTCGACGAGATCGACGCCTATCCGGCCTCGGCCGACGAGGAAGGCGATCCGGTGGGGCTCGCCGAGGCGCGCTCGCTGACGTTTGCACACCGGCGCAAGGTCTTCCTGGTCTCGACCCCGACCATTCGCGGCGTGAGCCGGATCGAACGGGAATTTGATGCCAGCGACCAGCGCCGCTTCTTCGTACCATGCCCCCATTGCGGGGAAATGCAGTGGCTTCGTTTTGAGCGCCTGCGCTGGGAACAGGGCCAACCGGAAACCGCCACCTATCACTGCGAGGCCTGTGAGAGTGCGATCGAGGAACACCACAAGGCCGCGATGCTGGCCGCGGGCGAATGGCGGGCAACGAGTGAGGCCCGTGATTCCCGCACGGTGGGGTTTCACCTCTCGGCGCTCTATTCGCCGCCGGGCTGGAAAAGCTGGGCCGACATCGCGCGCGACAAGGAGGCGGCGAAAGGCTCCGACGAGGCCGAGCGGGTGTTTCGCAACACGGTGCTGGGCGAGACATGGGTCGAGACCGGAGATGCGCCGGACTGGCAGCGCCTGGCCGAACGGCGTGAGAGCTGGCCCGCCGGCATGGTGCCGGAAAAGGGTCTGTTCCTGACCGCCGGGGCGGATGTGCAGAAGGACCGGATCGAGGTCGATGTCTGGGCCTGGGGCCGGGGGCTGGAAAGCTGGCTGATCGATCACATGGTGATCGAGGGCGGGCCCGGGTGATCCTGCCTGCTGGCAGCGGCTGACCGATCTCTTGGGCCGCAACTGGCGGCATGAGGGGGGCGCGGAACTGGGGCTTGCCCGGCTGGCGATCGACACGGGCTACGAGACCTCGGCCGTCTATGCCTGGGCGCGGGCGAATGGCTTTGCGCAGGTGGCCCCGGTCAAGGGTGCCGAGGGGTTCAACCGGGCCGCGCCTGTTTCTGGGCCGACCTTTGTGGATGCAACGGCAGGCGGCAAGCGCTTGCGCCGGGGCGCGCGGCTGTGGACGGTGGCGGTCTCGACATTCAAGACCGAGACCTATCGCTTTCTGCGTCTGCCACGCCCGACAAGTGAGGAAGTGGAGGACGGCGCGGCGTTCCCGCCCGGCACGGTGCATCTGCCCGGCTGGGCCGACAGCGAGTGGATCAAGCAGCTGGTGGCCGAACAGCTGGTGACGGTCAGAAACCGCCGCGGCTTTGCGAAGCTCGAGTGGCAGAAGATCCGCGAGCGCAACGAGGCGCTGGACTGCCGCATCTATGCCCGTGCCGCCGCCTGGATTGCCGGGGCCGATCGCTGGGGCGAGGCCAGCTGGGCCGATCTCGAAGATCAGCTCGGTGTGCCGGTGGGCCAAGACACGCCCGCCGGAAGGATCGGGCGGCCCGAGAGGCCGCCACAGACGACACGCCCGTCCGGCTGGCTCGGGCGCAGAAAGGGATGGCTCTGAAGATGAGTGACTGGACTGACGCGGAACTTTCCGCCTTGCGGCGCGCCTATGCAAGGGGCACCACGCGGGTGAGTTACGAGGGCAAGACCGTGGAATATGGCTCGGCCGAGGATCTGCTGAGCCGCATCCGCACCATCGAACGCGAGATGGCCGGTGCCAGCAAGCCCCTGCCGGTGGCGGGATTTGCAGGCTTCAAGCGGGGCGCGCGGTGATAAAGCCCGGCTGGTTCGACCGCGCCCTTGCCGGGATCGCACCGCGAACGGCGGCCCGGCGTGTCATGGCGCGCCAGGCCTTCGAGATGCTCGCGCGCGGCTATGACGGCGCGGCGCGGGGCCGGCGCACCGATGGCTGGCGCACGCCGGGCAGCTCGGCCGATCACGAGATTGCCACGGCGGGCGCCCTGCTGCGCGACCGGATGCGCGATCTCGTGCGCAACAACCCGCATGCGGCCAAGGCGGTGTCAGTGCTTGCCAACAACATCATCGGCGCCGGGATCATGCCGCGCGCGGCCAGCGGAGATGCGGCGCTGGATCGAACGGTCGACCGGCTGTTCGACGACTGGAGCCGGGAATGCGATGCCGACGGGCAGCTCGACTTCTACGGGCTGCAGACCCTGATCTGCCGCGAGATGATCGAGGCGGGCGAGGTTCTGGTGCGCCGCCGCCCGCGCCGGCCGCGCGATGGGCTGAGCGTGCCGCTGCAATTGCAGGTGCTGGAGGCGGACTTTCTGGACAGCACCAAGGCCGGCACGCAAGGCAAGGACCGCATCATCCAGGGGATCGCGTTCGACGCACTCGGCCGGCGGCGCGCCTACTGGCTGTTCCCGGAACACCCCGGCAATGGCGCGGCGGGGCTCACGGGCAGCCTGCAAAGCAAACCCGTTCCGGCCACCGACATCGCCCATGTCTATGAAAAACAGCGCACCCAGGCGCGCGGCGCGCCCTGGGGTGCGCCTGTGATCCGGTCCTTGCGCGATCTCGATGATTACGAGGTGGCCGAGATCGTGCGCAAGAAGACCGAAGCCTGCGTCACCGCCATCGTCTTCGGCGATGACGAGGCGCAGCAGGGCATTGCGCCGGTGGTGGTGGATGCGGAGGGCAACCGGGTCGAGCAGTTCGAACCCGGCCTGATCGCCTATGCCCGCGGCGGCAAGGACATTCGCTTCAACCAGCCCGCCGCCACCGGCGGTTATGCCGAGTACAAGCGTGCAAGCCTGCACACCATCGCCGCCGGCTTCCGCGTGCCCTACGAGTTGCTGACAGGTGATCTGAGCCAGGTGAACTATTCCTCGATCCGGGCAGGGCTCGTGGAGTTCCGGCGGATGATCGATGCGGTGCAATGGCAGCTCTTCATTCCGATGTGCTGCGCGCCGCTCTGGCGCTGGTTCACCGAGGCCGCATGGGCCGCGGGCAAGATCCCGAGCCCTGTGGTGCCGGTCGAGTGGTCACCGCCCAGGTTCGAGGCGGTGGACCCGCAAAAGGACGCGCTGGCCGATCTGCTGGCGATCCGATCCGGCACCATGACACTGGCCGAGGCCATTGCCCGGCAGGGCCGCAACCCCGAGGCGGTGCTGGCCGAGATCGCCGCCACCAATGAACGGCTCGACGAGCTGGGGCTCGTGCTCGACAGCGACCCGCGCCGGGTCACCAAGACCGGGGTGGCGCAGGACGCGCAGGCGACAGATCCCCATCAACAAGGCTGAACCCATGGAAGACATGATCGAACTGCCGGCCCTGCGCCGGCTGGCGGAATTTGCCCCCGACACGGTGGATGAAACCACGCGCAGCATCGAGGTGGTCTGGTCCACCGGCGCCCGTGTGCAGCGCCGCACGCTGTTCGGCGAAGCTCATGACGAGGAGCTGAGCCTGGAACCGGGCCATGTGCGGCTGGAGCGGCTCAATGCCGGCGCCCCGTTCCTGCGGGTGCATGACGCGGGCGATCTGGATGCCGTGATCGGCTCGGTGGTGCCCGGCTCGGTGCGCGTGGAAGAAGGGCGCGGGCTCGCGCGCATCGCGCTTTCGGAA
>JALTZY010000082.1 GCA_027045905.1 Paracoccaceae bacterium | reverse complement strand
CCAGGCGAGAGCGAGTGGCACGATTGCGAGAATGTGCGCGATGGCGAATGGGGCGATCCGATCACGGTGGTGCAGGCCGACGATGTGGCGATGGTCGAGATCAGGACGGTATAGCTATCCTTCCGGTTCCGATGGTGAAAGGGTGTAAACTTTAGCGACCCCCTTGGCAGAAACTGTCCTACTTCAGCACATGCCCCGACCAGATGACGCGGCCGAGGATGGTGATCTCTTCGGCCTCGGCCTTGCTGCGCAACTCGGTGGGGCAGTCCGGGCTGTCGGAGCGGATCAGGAGCTGGTCGCCGGCGCATTCGAGGCGCCGGAAGCAGACTTCTGCGTCGAGGCGCTGAACGAGGCGATCCACCGCTTCGGCCCGCCCGGGATCACGAACACCCACCAGGGCAGCCGGTTCACGTCCTTTGCCCGGACCGGCCGGCTGCGCCGATCCGGCGTGCGCATCTCGATGGACGGCAAGGGACGGTCCCTCGACAACATCTTCGAGGAACGGCTCTGGCGGAGCCTGAACCAGAGGTCCGCGAAGCGAAATACGAATGCGTCTGCCTGCACGCATGGGAAACCGGGCCGGAGGCCGGGGCGGGTGTCGACAAATGGATCGAGTCTGCAACCACAAGCGCCCCCATTCCGCTCTTGGCGGCAAACCCCCGGCCGTGTTTTATTGGCCGAGAAAAGAAGAAACCCAACCCGATCAGCAGGAGCGAAGAGTAGCTTAAGTTACGCCAAATCCAGTACAACGATTGGGGAGCAGCTCAGGGCTACTTTGGCTTCCTCAACCTTGTTTGCGCACTGAAATGGGGCGACGTGAATGTCAACACGACCTAGCGCCCCGCGCCCCGAGCGCCTCGATCAGCGCCGCCATGTCCGCCGGCAGCGGCGCTTCGAAGCGCATTTCCTTGCCGCTTTGCGGGTGGACGAAACCCAGCACCGCCGCGTGCAGCGCCTGGCGGGGAAAGCGGCGCGCGGCCTCGGCCGCTGCCTCTCCGATCGCCCTGGCCGAGAGCCTGCGCCGGCCGCCATAGGTCCTGTCGCCGATCAGCCCGTGGCCGGCATGGGCCAAGTGCACGCGGATCTGATGCGTGCGCCCGGTCTCGAGCCAGCAGGTGACGAGCGCGGCCTGGGCCGGGGTGCCGAAGCGCCGCTCGACCCGCGCCCGCGTCACCGCGTGGCGCCCGCCATTGAACAGCACCGCCTGGCGCTGGCGGTCGGTCTTGTGGCGCGCGAGCCCGCTGGTGATGCGCAGCACGTTGCCAGGCTCGAAGCTCACCCCGCGCACTCCCTTCAGGCGCGGATCGCCATGATCCGGGGCCCCATGAACTACGGCGCGATATTCGCGCACCACGCTGTGGGCGGCGAACTGCGCCGCCAGCGCCTGATGCGCCGCGTCGGTCCTGGCCACCACCAGCAGGCCCGACGTGTCCTTGTCGATCCGGTGCACGATGCCCGGGCGCGCCAGCCCGCCCAGGCCCGAAAGCGCGCCGGCGAAATGGGCCAGAAGCCCGTTGACCAGCGTGCCCGAGGGGCTGCCCGGCGCCGGGTGCACCACCAGCCCGGCGGGCTTGTTCACCACCACGAGGCTCTCGTCCTCATACACGATGTCGAGCGGCATCGGCTCGGGGGCGATATGGCTCTCGGCGACTTCCGGCAGCGCCACCTCATAGACCTCGCCCGCCTGCACCCGGGCGCGCTGGCTGGTCACCGCCACGCCCGCCCGCGTCACCGCCCCGGCGCCGATCAGTGCGGCGAGGCGTGCGCGCGAAAGCCCCAGCCCCTCTGGCACATCGCGCGCCAGCGCCTTATCAAGGCGGGGGGGCGGGTTTTCCCCGATCACCACCTGCACGGTTTTCGCTGAGGACGACATGAACACAACTCCCGACGAGGCCCCCGATCCGGGGCTGCTGCGTTTTCTCAAGATCCTGGTCTTTTCCCTGGCGGGGACCATGATCATCGGCCTGATAGTGCTTGTGGGGCTGTTTGTCATGCGTTTCCCGCCCGCCCCGGGCACGCCCGCCGGTGCCTTTCCGACCGAAATCGCCCTGCCCGCGGGCGAAAAAGCCGCGGCGCTGACCCGCGGCCCGGACTGGCTGGCGGTGGTGACCGAAAGCGGCCGGCTGCTGATCTTCAGCCTCGACGGGGTGCGACTGCTGCAGGAAGTGCGCATCGCCACGCAAGGACAATGACTGGCTGAAGACATGAACAGGCAAGCCGCAGCCGGGAGTGGTACCGCCTCCCCGGCTCGAACGGGGGACCTCTAGATCCACAATCTAGCGCTCTAACCAACTGAGCTAAGGCGGCACGCGGCCCGATGTAGCGCCGCTTGCGCGCATATGCAAGTGCCGGGCTTGAAAAATCCGCCCGAGAGAGATAGGCCGGCACGGAACATGAACGGAGACGGCACGGAGACGGCGATGGGGATCAATTCTCAGAGCGACGAAAGCGCCAATCTGCAGATCGGGCCGACGACGATGGGCATGGTGCGCCTGTTCGTCGAAGGCGCGGGCATCGAGATTCCGATGGATTTCGAGCCGGACGAAGCCGAGGAAATCGCTGCTGAAATCACCGCCGCCGCCGCCCGCGCCCGAGTCATCGCCGAAGGCAGGGGCCGCACGGACAAGGGCCGGGGGAAGGGCTGATCGGCGAGCGGGGTCAGTCCCCGGGAGGCAGGCGGCGCTCTGCTCCGGCCTCCGCCGGCGCGCCGGGCGTTTCGCGCAATACCTGCATCACGGCGCGCGCCGCCCTGAGCCCCGGCGCTTCGCCGCCCGCTCCGAGGCGCTCCATTGTCAGGCGCATGGCCGCGCGCTGGCGCTCGGGGGCGGCCAGCACCTCGAGCATGGCCGGGGCGATCCGTTCGGCGCGGCAGTTGCGGCCGATGAATTCGGGCACGGCGCGGCTCTCGCTGACCAGGTTGACGAGGTTGAACGTATCGGTCAGCAGCAGCCGCTCCAGGATCAGCCGGCTGAGCGGGGCCATGTCATAGGCGACCACCATCGGCGTCTCGTTGGCGGCAAGCTCCAGCGCCACGGTGCCGGAGGTCGCAAGGGCCGCGTCGGCGGCGCGAAAGGCGGCGCGCTTGTCGGCCCGCGCTTCGGGGGCGATCAGCAGCGGCCGGCCGGGCCAGTCAGCCACCAGCGCGCGCACCGCCTCCATCAGCCCCGGCGCCACCGGCACCACCACCCGCAGGCCGGGGCGCGCGGCGGCGACCTCGCCGAGCGCCGCCCCCAGGCGCGGGCCCAGCCGGGCGATCTCGCCCTTGCGCGAGCCGGGCAGCACCAGAAGCATCTCGCGCCCCTCCAGCCCGTGGGCGGCGCGAAAGGCGCGCGCTTCGGCCTCCCCTGCCCGCTCTTCGGCCACCACCGGGTGACCGACGAAGGTCGCCCCCATCCCGGCGGCCTGCATCAGCGGCGGCTCGAATGGCAGCAGCGTCAGCACATGGTCCACCAGCGGCGCCATTTTCTTCGCCCGCCCCGGCCGCCAGGCCCAGACCGAAGGCGCCACGTAATGCACCACCGGCGCGCGCGAGGCGGCGCGAAACAGGCGCGCCACCCGCAGGCAGAAATCCGGGCTGTCGATGGTCACCAGCACGTCCGGGGCGAAGTCGAGCGCCGCGCGTGCCGTCTCGCGGATGCGGCGCTTGAGGTGAAAGTATTTGGGCGCGATCTCGACGATCCCCATCAGGCTCAACTCCTGCATGTCGAACAGGCTGCGAAGGCCCTCGCGGGTCATTTCCGGTCCGCCGATCCCGGCAAATTCGGCGGCCACGCCAAGCGCTTTCAGCCCTGCCATCAGCGCCGCGCCGAGCTTGTCGCCCGAAGCCTCCCCGGCGATGAGAAAGATCCTGAGCGCCCCCCCCGCCATCAGCGCGCCAGCAGGAACAGGTCGTGTTCCTCGACCAGCCGGCGCACCTCGTCCTGATGCAGCACCAGCACGCCATCGGCGGCGATGAACAGCCCCGCAAGCCCCGCCAAGATCACGCCGCGAACCGTGCGCGGGCCGATCGTGGGCATGTCGATGCGCAGGTCCTGGCCGGTCTTCGCCGCCTTGACGAAGACCCCCCGCCCGCGGCGCAGATGCGCGGGCGTGTCGGCAACGAAGCGCAGCATCGCATCGGTCCCCTGCGCGGTCTCGATGCCCAGGCACAGGCCCGATTCCACCACCGCCGCCTGGGCCACGTCCTGCGGCGAAAGCGCGATCAGGATATCGAGCGCGCGCAGGGCGTCTTTGCGCTCGGCCTCGCTTGGGCGCCGCCCCATCGACTTGTGCGGTGGCAGCAGCAGGGACGGCATTACCTCGGACACGGCGCGCACGGCAAATCCCTCGAGTTCGAAGATCGAGATGACGTGGCGCAGCAGGGCATCGTCCCCCTTTTGCATCGCCACCGTCAGTTCGGGCATGAGCTCGGAGGTGCGCGCATCGAAGCGGGCGGGATCGAGCGCCGGGCGCGACAGGGCGCCGGCAAAGACCACCTCGCTGACCCCATGGGCGTGCAGGTCCTCGAACAGCGCGCCGAGCCTTTCGAAGGAGGCGGCAAGGTGGGCCTGCCCCTCGGGCACCCGGGCCTCGATCCCGTCGAAGGTCACCAGCAGCGCATCGCCATCGGCCCGGGCGATCATCTGCGGCAGGTCGCCGCTTCCGGCGAGAATGGCGAGGCGTGGTTGCATGGCCGTCTCCTTGCGGTGTCGTTTATGGTGTCAGAAAGCCCCGGTCGCTGCCGGCGAGCACGAATTCGGAAAGTTCGCGCACATAGGCGCTGTCGCTTTCCTCCACCAGCCGCGCCGCGCGCTCCTGAAAGCTGCCCTCGCCGTCCTTGAGCGCCATCAGCGCGGCGCGCAAGGCGGTGATGTCGGCGCGCGCCACGCCGCGGCGCTTGAGGCCGACCAGGTTGAGCCCGTCCAGCGCCCCGCGCGGCCCTTGCACCAGCCCGTAGGGCAGCACGTCGGCGGTGACCATGGAGAGCGCGCCGATGATCGCGCCGCGCCCCACGCGCACCCACTGATGCACCCCCACCAGCCCGCCGACGATCACATCGTCCTCCAGCACCACATGGCCGGCAATGGCCGCCGAATTGACCACGATCACCCGGTCGCCTACCTGCGCGTCATGGGCGATGTGACAGCCGGCCATGAACAGACCGTCATCGCCGATGCGCGTGACGCCGCCGCCGCCTGCGGTGCCGACATTCATGGTTACATGTTCGCGGATGCGGTTGCGCGCGCCGATCTCGAGGCGGGTCTTTTCGCCGGCGAATTTAAGGTCCTGCGGGATCTCGCCCAGCACCGCGAAGGGAAACACCACCGTCCCGGCCCCCAGCGAGGTACGGCCGGTGATGACGACGTGGCTCTTTACCTCTACCCCCTCGCCCAGCATCACTTCGGGGCCGATCACGCTGAAAGGGCCGATGCGCACATCGGCACCGATCTCGGCCCCCTCCTCGACGATCGCCGAAGGGTGAACCTGCGCGCTGGGGTCGATCGCCATGGCTCAGCCCTCGCCCCCTGCCCC
>JALTZY010000081.1 GCA_027045905.1 Paracoccaceae bacterium | reverse complement strand
CACCACATCGCGCCCGGCAAAGGCGCCATACGCGCGGATTACCCGCACCCCCAGCCCTTCGAACCGCTCCTGCGAATCATGCGGCGCGATGGCGGCGATGGCGGCGCGCACATGGGCCCGCGCCGCCTCCCAGCCCATCCCCGCGCGCCCCGCATGCAAGAGCGCCTTGGAGGGCACGCAGCCGTGGTTGAGGCAGTCGCCCCCCATCTCGTCGCCCTCCAGCAGCACCACCCGCGCGCCCATCTGCGCCGCGCCAGCGGCCACCGAAAGCCCGCCCGCCCCGGCGCCGATCACGCAGAGATCGGCCCTGACCTCTTCGCGCCGGCTCATGCCACGCGCCCCTTGCGCAGGACCTTCACCGCCACCGGCAGCGCCGCCAGCGCGCAGAGCCCCACCAGCGGCAGCAGAACCGGCGGCTCGAAGATGATCCCGAGATCGGGCCGCGCGCCCCGGGCAAAGACCTCGCCCAGCCCCGCCCCCAGCGCCGTATAGACCAGTGCGCCGGGAAGAATCCCCAGAAAGGTGCTTATCACGAAGCGATGGAGCGGCACCCCCACCAGCGCCGGCAGCAGATTGGCGACGAAGAACGGCACCGCCGGCACCAGCCGGATCAGGAACAGCGCCGACCACTGGTTTTCGTCGATGGCGGCCTTGATCCGCCCTGCCCTGCCTTGCGAAGCCTCCATCCGCGCTACCAGTCGCTCCCCCAGCCCCCAGCGCGCGATCAGAAACAGCAGCGTCGCCCCGATCGTGGCGCCGATGACATTGTACAGCACCCCCGGAAAGGTGGCGAACAGAAAGCCCCCGGTCAGCGTCGCCACGGTGGCCCCGGGCAGCGAAAAGGCGACGATCACCACATAGACGACGATGAAACCCGCCACCGCCAGCAGATAATGGGCGTCGCGCAGAGCCAGAAGCGCCGCCCGGTTCTCGGCCAGCGCCTCGAAGCTCAGCACGTCGCGCAGGATGAAGGCGCCCGCCAGCGCCACGACCAGAACGACAATCAGCGGCAGGCGCCTGAGCAGCAACCGCGCCGCAAAAGGAGAATGCTCCGTCATCGGGACCTCTGATGGCATGTCGTTCCAGCATACGCCCTGCCCGCCATTTTCCCACCCCTCTCACAAGCGCTTGATGCAGGGTGAAGCACGATATCACACAGCCATCATACCCTCGCCGCCACCTCTGTCCCAAGAGACATTTGACTTGGCCCGCATTGCTGCCTATAGGCAGGGCTCTGAACGCACATGGTGCCGAATCCCGGATTCGCGCGCCCAGACGGAGACGGGCGATGAAACGCACATTCCAACCTTCCAACCTGGTACGCAAGCGCCGCCACGGCTTTCGCGCGCGCATGGCCACCAAGGCCGGGCGCAAGATCCTCAACGCGCGCCGCGCCCGAGGCCGCAAGAAACTGAGCGCATAAGCGCCATAGCCCGGGCGCATGACAGCAGCGACCGTACGCCGCCGGAGCAGCAGCCCCCGGCGGATTTCCTGCGTCTGCAAACCCTGAAGAAACGCGCCGATTTCCTCGCCGCCGCACGGGCGCGCAGGCAGGTCACCCCCGGTTTCATCCTGCAGGGGCGCAAACGCACCGGCACCGACGGCGACGATGCAGGCAAGGATATCCGCATCGGCTTCACCGCCTCCCAAAAGACCGGCAATGCCGTCACCCGCAACCGCGCCAAGCGCCGCCTGCGCGCTCTGGCCCGCGAGACACTGCCCGAGGCCGGCCGGCCCGGCTGGGACTATGTGCTGATCGCACGCAGGCACAGCACCACCAGCCGTCCCTTCGCGCAGATGCGGACCGACCTGCGCAGAGCCCTTTCCCGCCTGCACCGCTGACCCCTTTCATCTTTCCCGAATACTCCACGGGGGTTCGGGGGTGTGACCCCCCCGGCAGGCCACAGGCCCGGACGCCGCCTTGATACTTCCACCATGAATCCCTTTACATATTATTATGCGAATGTGTTATTATGCACCCCACAAACTTCAGGAGAGGAGCGCGACATGCCACTGGAAGTGAACGGCACCACCATCGCCACCGACGAAAAGGGCTACCTGGAAAATACCGACGACTGGAGCGAAGACGTGGCCAGGGCCATCGCCGAAGCCGAGGGGATCGAGCTCACCGACCGCCACTGGGACGTGATCAACTACCTGCGCGAAGAATATTTCGAAAACCACGGCAACCAGCCCAACACCCGCACCATCATCAAGGCCATGAGCGCCGAATGGGGCGAAAAGATCAAGCAGAGCGACCTCTACGCCCTGTTCCCTCTGGACCCGTCCAAACAGGGCGGCAAGATCGCCGGCCTGCCCGAAAGCCGCCGCAAGGGCGGATACTGACCGAGTCGGGGAGGCAGCATTGCCTCCCCCACGCCCGGCGCCTATATATCCCGCACGAGGCGCCCGACATGTCCCCTTTCGCATATATCCTTGCCCTTCCGGTGCGCGCCTACCGGCTGCTGCTCAGCCCTTGGGTCGGCCATGGGTGCCGCTACCAGCCCACCTGCAGCGCCTATGCGCTGGAGGCACTGGAAAGACACGGCGCCATCCACGGCAGCCTCCTCGCCTTGCGCCGTATCGGGCGCTGCCATCCGCTGGGCGGCGCAGGCTATGATCCGGTCCCCGGCAGCGACCCGGAGGCGGATGCCCGCAAGTCCCGCAAGACCGCCATCCCCCGCCCCGACCGGGATCCCTGACTCCGACTCCTCCCGAACCACCTTCCGGCAGAACCGGACCGGCTCCTCGCGAAGCCCGCATGAGCCGGCTGTCCCGGCAAATGCCTCACTCCGTTTCGAAAACCACTGCCCCGGTTTTTCTCGAAGCGCTTTAACCTTTGGTCAACCTTGATGTGTTCTTCTCAACTCGAACATACCGGGAACAGAAGCGGACAGATGCAGATATCACCAACTCGAACACCCCCTGCCCCCCGCCACGGCCCATCCCTGCGCACCAATTGGCACGGGAAAAAGCAGGGAAGGCAAGGAGAGCACCTCCGCGGGCCCTGCCCCGCCCGTCGGCTTTTCAAGGAGTTGCAATCTCGTACCCCGCCATAAATGGGGGGTCTATAGTGGCGAATTTCACACAGTTTTCGCACATGCTACGGTTGTTTTCACCCCATCGCGCAATCCGAGGTTTACATGCAGAACGAATGGATCATTGATGTTCTTACTGACCTGCGGCACTTTTCCGAAAAGAGGGGAATGCATGCCACAGCGTCAGCGCTGAGGGATGTTTGTCTGGTCGCGCTGGCCGAACTGGCCGAGCTGGAGGCGGCCGGGAATGCGCGAACGGGGCTGAACGCAGGCCATGAAGGCAAAACTGGAAAGCCTTGTCACCCGCTTGCAGGCAGCGACGTCGCTTGAGCACCTGCAGGCCGCCACCGAACAGCTTTGCGACATCCTGAAAGTCCGCCACGTCGTCTATCACTGGGTCAATTCCGACGGCGAACGCTTCGGTGCCGGCACCTACAGCGATGCCTGGGTCGATCGCTACCTGGAAAAGGACTATCTGCGCATGGACCCGGTCATTTTCGGCTGTCTGCAACGTTTTACCCCGGTGATCTGGAAAGAGCTCGACTGGTCCTCGCGCGCGGCGGCCGCCATGTTTCGCGATGCGCTGGCGCACGGGCTCGGCAATCAGGGCTATACGATCCCGATCCGCGGTCCGAACGGCCAGTTCGCCCTGTTCACGGTCAATGACGAGCGCGACGATGACGCCTGGCGCGCTTTTGTCGAAGCCAATGCGCGCGACCTGATGATCATCGCCCACGAATTCAACAAGAAGGCACTCGAATTCGAGCGCGATGGCGAGGGCGCCCCGCCTCCCGCCCTGTCGCCACGCGAACTGGCCGCCATGACCTGCCTTGCCAAGGGGATGAGCCGGGCCCAGGCCTCGAGGGAAATGGGCATCAGCGAACATACACTGCGCGCCTATATCGAAAGCGCCCGCCACAAGCTGGGAGCGCTCAATACCACCCACGCCGTGGCCCGCGCCCTGTCCGAAGGGATCATCCTGGTGTAGAAGCGCCCCGAAACCGGCGAGCACAGCGCGCTCCCCTCACTGGCGCTCGCGCCCTTCCGGACTTCCGGGCGAAACACCACCCTCCCCGCCCGCCGAAGAGCGAATGCCGATACGGTCCAGGACGCGCTCCATGGACATTTCCGCCATATCGGAATGCCCGGCAACCGTCTGCCCCTCCCCGTCTCCTCCGGGCGCCCGGCCCAGCCCGGCCTTCAGCGCCTCGAAACGCCTGCGCAAGGCGGCCTTCTCGGCGCCACTGCAATCGTTCCACGGGCGTCCCTGCAGGCCCATGACCAGAGCGCAATAACCGATGAAATGCGGCTGCGTTCCGGCTTCCAGAAGTCTTGCATAGGCCCGCTCCGCTCCCAGCGCACGCAATGTTCGAGCATCGTGGATGCCGGCGCGGGCATAGGCCGCAACCGCTGCGGGTCCCAGATTTCGGATGGCTGAAACCGGCTCGGACATGCGAGCTTTTACCACATGGCGCGCCAGTTGCCAAAGTGCGCCGCACACCTCCCCTCCCCGGAGCGATTCGCACCGAAGGCCGGTAACGGCCGCAAAGAGCTCCCCGCCCGCATCTCCAATGCTCCTCCTGAAATTCCCGCCGACGCGCGGAGCGATTTTTCGCAGAAAAATCGCGCGCCGCCGCGAGCGCCTTGCCAGAATGGAAGCCGCATCCGATGCGCCCGCGATACCCCGCAGGCGATCGCAGGCAGGCCGATCCCGGCCGGAGACTCTCTTCTTGACGCCCCGCCGATTAGCGCCTAATAGGCGCTGACGAGATTTGCGGGTGCTGCGTTTGCGGCGCCCCTTCAGGTTTGAAAGCCCCTCCGGAAAACCCGGCAGCGTGGCAAGCGAAGAGGAAAGATCCATGTCGCGTGTTTGCGAACTGACTGGCAAGGGCCCGATGACGGGCAACAACGTGTCTCACGCCAAGAACCGCACGCGCCGCCGGTTTCTGCCGAATCTGAATGACGTGACCCTGCAAAGCGACGTGCTGGGCCGCTCTTTCAGGCTGCGCATCTCGGCTGCCGCCCTGCGCAGCGTGGACCATCGCGGCGGGCTCGACGCCTTCATGGCGAAGGCCAGGGACAACGAGCTTTCGGCCCGGGCCCTGAAGATCAAGAAGGAAATCCTCAAGGCACAGGCCGAAGCCACAGCCTGAGGCCTTCCCTGATTTTCTGTGAGACTTCGCGGCTCCGCCGGCCTGGCGGGGCCGCTTCCTTTTGCCGCTTGCATTCGCGGCCGGCAAACCTTACCCCACGGGAATGTTGCGTCGCCTCTCGGCATATCTCCTCACCGCGCTTCTGGCGCTGACCGGCTACACGCTGGCCGACGCACGCGGGCAGGATCCGGTGACGGGCGCCCTCCTGGTGATCTGCTCGGGCACCACCTTCACCACCATCACCCTCGGCCCCGACGGCCAGCCGGTGGAAAAGGACGCCCCCTGCCCAGACGGCACGGCATTGTTTGCCGCGACCTTTTCGCTCCCTGCCCTGGTC
>JALTZY010000080.1 GCA_027045905.1 Paracoccaceae bacterium | reverse complement strand
CCGCCCGCATTCGAGTCTGGGTGGCCTGACACCATGGGAATATGCTAACCGGTCCATCATGGACCAAAACCTGAACAGAGCTAACCTATAAGCGCGGACTCTTCAGGGAGCAGGTCAGGGGGGGTGGCGCTCGCGACAGGATTCGAACCTGTGACCTTCGCCTTCGGAGGGCGACACTCTATCCAGCTGAGCTACGCGAGCCTGTGCGTGCATATAGGCCATGCGCGCGGGCGGGGCAATCGCTAAAGCGCAAGAGACATGCTTCCGTCAGGGTTTCACGAGCCCGTATTCCGGAGCCTGCCCGGAGCTTTTCGCAGGTCGCCGGCTTCGATCGGGCCGAGGCGGTCGAGCAGCTCCATGACCCTTTTGCGGCAGGGGCCGATACGGCAGTCGGGACCGAGGAAATCGTCCGGCAGGTCCGCATGGCGCAGCAGCAGGCGGCGCCAGCCGTGCACGATCAGTCCGCGCAGCACCGCGCGGTCGAGGTCGCTGACACGAGGTGGCAGCAGGCTTGCGACCCGGGCAAGGCGCGCTTCGAATCGGGCGTAGTCGTCGCGGAGCCTAGCGCCGACCAGGGCTTCGCGCAGCCAGTCGGGCAGCGGGCCAAGCGTGCCGGTGAGGGTGAGGCAATCGTTTCGCTCCGGGGCGGGGCCGATACCCAGATACACGCCCGGCTGGAGCGCCATGGCCTGCGTGTCGAGGGGGAAGCGCGCGCCCGGCGGGGCGATGAGCAGATGCCAGAGGTCGTCACGCGGCGGCTCGTGGGCATAGATACGCCTTGTGGCGGCGAGGGTTTCGCGGCGGCCGTGGTCGGTCAGGAAATAGCTGCTGGTACGCCCGGTGCGTTCGCTTTCCAGCCAGCCGTCCTTGCGCAGCCGGTGCAGAGCCACGCGCATGCTCGCGGGCTTGATCCCCACCCGCCCGGTAAGCGCGGTGAGCATGGCTCCCGAGAGACTGGCGCCCGGCGCGCGGGCCAGATCGCCGAACAGGGTGACGATGAAGGACCAGACCCGCAGGCTTTCGCCCTCGGTCAGGGCCCTGATGGCGACGTCGGCCACGGCTCAGACCCGCTCCAGCAGCATCGCCACGCCCTGGCCCACCCCCACGCACATGGTGGCAAGCCCGTAGCGCGCTCCGCTGCGGCGCATCTGCCGCGCGGCGGTCAGCACCAGCCGGGCGCCGGTCATGCCCAGCGGGTGGCCGATGGCGATGGCGCCGCCATTGGGGTTCACATGCTTGGCATCGTCCGGCAGGTCGAGCGCGCGCAGGCAGGCCAGCGCCTGGGCGGCAAAGGCTTCGTTGAGCTCGATCACGCCGATTTCGCCGAGCGCCACGCCCTCGCGCGCGAGCAGCTTCTCGGTGGCCGGGACCGGGCCGATCCCCATGATCCGCGGCGCCACCCCGGCGCTGGCAAAGCCCCTGATGCGGGCGATCGGGGTGAGGCCGTGAGCCCTTGCGCCCGCATCAGAAGCGATCAGCAGGGCGGCGGCGCCGTCATTGACGCCGGAGGAATTGCCGGCGGTGACGCTCTTGTCGGGGCCGTTGATGCCCTTGAGCCGGGCGAGCTTTTCGACCGTGGTGCCGGGGCGGGGGTGCTCGTCGCTATCGACCACGACCGGCGCGCCACGCCGCTGCGGGACCTCGACGGGGGTGATCTCCTCGGCGAATATGCCCGCCTGCTGCGCGGCCGCCCAGCGGGCCTGGGAGCGGGCGGCGAAAGCATCCTGATCGGCGCGCGAAATGGCGTATTGCTCGGCCACGTTATCGGCGGTCTCGGGCATGGAATCGGTACCGTAAGCAGCCCGCATGGCCGGGTTCACGAAGCGCCATCCTATTGAAGTATCGTATATTTCCGCCGCCCGCGCATAGGCGCTCTCGGCCTTGGGCAGCACAAACGGCGCGCGGCTCATGCTCTCGACCCCCCCGGCAATGGCGAGATCGGCCTCGCCCGCGGCAATCGCGCGCGCGGCCATGGCCACCGCATCCATCCCCGAGGCGCAGAGCCGGTTCACGGTGGCGCCGGGTACGCTTTCGGGCAGGCCCGCCAGCAGGGCGGCCATGCGGGCGACGTTGCGGTTGTCCTCGCCGGCCTGGTTGGCATCGCCCAGAAAGACCTCGTCCAGCGCGCCCCAGTCCAGCCCCGGATTGCGCCGCATGAGCGCGCGGATCGGATGCGCAGCAAGCTCATCGGTGCGCACAGGCGCAAGCGCGCCGCCATGGCGACCGATCGGGGTGCGGGTTGCGTCGCAGATAAGGGCGTGCATGGGCGGCTCCGGCGGGTTTCTGGAAGTTTCGGCGGCTCTCCGGCGATTCGGCATGAAAATGTTACCTGATTTCGGCATGCGACGGAAAGTGCGTAACATGGCCCTGGCAGGGACTTCGAGACAAGGGATCGCCTTCAGCCCAGCAGCCCGAGCCAGACCCAGACGGTCAGGACCGACAGTGCCGTGGCGACCAGCACCGCGGTCGCCGCGACCCGTTTTGCCACCCCGAACATGTTGGCGAAGACATAGGCGTTGATCCCCGGCGCCATGGCGGCGGTCAGCACCGCCGAGCGAAACGGCCCTTCCGCCAGCCCCAGCGCCCGGCCCATGGCCCAGACGATCGCCGGGTGCAGGATGAGCGAGATGGCCGCGATCATCGCCACCAGGCGCAGGTCGCCTTCGGGCCGGTAGCGCACCAGCACGCCGCCGAGCCCGAACAGCGCCGCGGGCAGGGCGGCGCGGGCCATGAGGTCCACCGCGTCCAGCACCGCGGCCGGTAGCGCCAGCGCCGCGAAATTCACCGCGAAGCCCAGCGCGATACCGATCACCAGCGGATTGCGCGCCATGGAGCCCGCCACGCTGGCAAGCGTCGCCGCGAGCCTCCGCCCCTCGGCGCGGGCGATTTCCATGGCGCTTACCCCCAGCGTATAGGCAAAGGGCGCGTGAAAGGCGACAATGGCGAAGTTCGGCCCCAGCGCCTCGGCTCCGTAGGCGCGTTCGGTGATCGGCAGGCCGAGCAGCACCGAATTGGAAAACAGCGTGGCAAAGCCCACCGCCACCGCGCCGGGCCAGTCGCGGCCAAACAGGAAGCGCGCGCCCAGAAGCCCCGCGAAAAAGCCCGCCACCGCCCCGGTATAGAAGCTCACCAGCAGGTCGGGCTGGAAGGCGGCGGCGAGATCGAGCCGGGAAATGGCGCGAAACAGCAGGCAGGGGATGGCGAAATTCTGGGTGAAGCGCATGAGCCCGTCCACGCCGGCCTGGCTGAACAGCCCTCGCCAGACCGCCAGATAGCCAAAGCCCACCACCAGAAAGACCGGCAGGACGATCTCGACCAGCGCGCCCATCAGGCGCCGGAAGCATCCCCGGGCACGATCACCATGCCGTCATGGGCCGGGGTGATGTGAGCGGGGATTTCGCGCGCCACCGTATCGTGGTCGAGGTCGATATGCATGTTGGTCAGCACCCCGCGCCGGGCGCCGGAGCGCTCGATCCAGGCCACCGCCTGCTCCAGATTGGCATGCGTCGGGTGGGGCTTGTAGCGCAGGGCGTCGAGGATGAAGGTATCCAGCCCCTCAAGCGCCTCCCAGGCAGGATCGGGGATGGCCGAGACATCGGGCAGATAGGCCATGTCGCCGATCCGGTAGCCCAGCGCGCGGATGCGTCCGTGCTCGACCTCGAAAGGCGTCAGGGTCAACGCGCCGCCGGGGCCTTCGACGCGTATCGGCCCCTCGATCGCGTACAAATCGAGAATCGGCGGGTAGGACGAGCCTTCGGGCTGAACGAAGGCATAGCCGAAGCGGCCCAGCAGCGCCTCGCGGGTCGGCGCATCGGCCCAGACCGGCAGGCGCGCGCCCATGTTATAGACGATCTGGCGCAGATCATCGAGCCCGTGCAGGTGGTCGGCATGGGCATGGGTATAGGCGACCGCATCGAGCCGGCCCACATGGGCATCGAGCAGTTGCGCGCGCATGTCCGGGCCGGTGTCGATCAGCACCCTTGTGGCGCCCGCCTCGCCGATCCGCTCGACCAGAAGCGCGCAGCGGCGGCGGCGGTTCTTCGGGTTGGTGGGGTCGCAGGCGCCCCAGTTGCCGCCGGGCGTATCGGAAAGGCGCGGCACCCCCCCGGAAGAGCCGCAGCCCAGGATGGTGAGCCGCAAGCCGCTCATCCCAGCCGGGCCTTGGCGAACAGCCGGTCGAAATTCGCCTCGGTCCGGGCGGCGAAATCGGCGTAATCCATGCCGAAGATCTCCGCCCCGACCCGGCCGGTGAGCGCGGTGTAGGCCGGCTCGTTGCGCTTGCCGCGATGGGGCGGCGGGGCGAGATAGGGCGAATCGGTCTCGAGCAGGATCCGCTCCACCGGCGCGGCGGCGAAGATCTCGCGCAGCGCCTGCGAGCGCGGGAAGGTGGCGATGCCCGACATCGACAGGTAGCAGCCAAGCTCCAGCGTGGTGCGCGCGAGTGCGGCGCCGGAGGAAAAGCAGTGCATGACGCAGCCGAAGGCCCCGCGCGCCATTTCCTCGGTGAGGATCGCCGCCATGTCGTCATCGGCGTCGCGCGAATGGATGATCAGCGGCAACCCGCTCTGGCGCGCGGCCTCGATATGGATGCGCAGGCTCTCCTGCTGCACCGCCTTGCTCTCGGCGGTATAGTGGTAATCGAGCCCGGTTTCGCCGATGCCGACGCATTTGGGATGGGCGGCGATTGCGAGCAGCTCTTCGACCGTGGCCATGGGGGTGTCGGCCACGTTCATCGGGTGGTTGGCCGCGGCAAAGAAGACCGGCGCGTGCGCCTCGGCAATGGCCTGCACCTTGGGCACGCTTGCAAGCCGGGTCGCGATGGTGACCATGCGCCGCACCCCGGCGGCGGCGGCATTGGCGACGATCCGGTCAAGCTCGCCTTCGAATTCGGGGAAATCGAGGTGGCAATGGCTGTCGGTGATGGTCGGGGCTGCGGACTGTGCTTGCTGTGCGCTGGACATGGCCACCTCAGGCGGCTGTCTTTGCCGCAGTTTCGTTGATCCTGGAGATCATATCGAGGATGAGCGCGGCGGGGTCAAGGTTGACCGCCACGGCGTGGCTTGCGCGCGCGCTCAGTTCCTGCTCGAGCGCGGCCCAGCAGCGCGCGGCATCGGGGCCGGGCGAGAGGCGGGCGAGCAGGCGGGCTTCGCCGGCAGCCGCCTCCTCGGCGGGTGCAAGTCCGGCGCCGGCGCGCGCAAGGCGCGCAAGCAGGGTCTGGATCAGGCGCAGGGCCAGCAGCAGCTTTTCGCGCGCGGTGGCCGGTGCAAGCTCGCCGGCGAGCGCCAGCGCCGCGGGGCGGTCATAGCGCGGGGCGGCGGCGAGGATGGCGACGAGACGGGCGTAAAGCTCGGGGCCGTCGAGCGCGGCAAGGCGCAGGGCCTCGCCCACGGAGCCGGCGGCGAGCGTGAGCAGGGCCGGGGGGGCTTTTTCGACACCGACCTGGGCAAGCGCGGCGGTCATCTCCTCAGTGCCAAGCGGCGAGAGGCGAAGCTCGCGGCAGCGCGAGCTTCGCCTCTCGCCGCTTGGCAC
>JALTZY010000079.1 GCA_027045905.1 Paracoccaceae bacterium | reverse complement strand
CTCCTGTTCCTTGATCATTGCAATGATTTGCGCCTCCGTGAAACGGCTCTTTCGCATGCGTCTGCTCCTTTCTGATCGGGCAGACTCTACTTCAAAATGCGGGCGTTGGCGGGGGGCAGGTCAAACCACCCGAAACTGTTCAAACGAACCGAGCCACTTCTGACTATAACGAAAACCACCCGCACTCGGCCCTCAAATGGCGCTCGCCACGCGAGTTCCGAAGGGCTCAAACCGAAACCGCTTAGCTGTCCGGTGAAACGGGGGCAGGATCACTTAAGAATGCATGTGACGAGACCGATATGACGAAAAACAACCCGAAATGCCGACACCGTTAATCACATCGAAAGAACTTGCCCCTATCCAGAGGCAATACCGATACTGCCCCGGATAATGGACTCCCATGAGCTTTGTTGACAGACGCCAGGAAAAGCGCCCGCAGACGGGCGAAGCCCCGTTTCACCTGCCCGAGGTATTCTTCTCGCGCACCGACGAGCGCGGCGTGATCCAATCGGGCAATTACATCTTCCGCCGCGTGGCCGATTACGACTGGGAAGAGATGATCGGCGCCCCGCACAAGATCATCCGCCACCCGGACATGCCCAGGGGCGTCTTCTGGCTGCTCTGGAACACGATCCGGAAGGGCGAAGCCATGGGCGCCTATGTGAAGAACCTGGCCAGAGACGGGCTGTATTACTGGGTCTTCGCCGTGGTGATCCCGGTGGAGGGCGGCTATCTGTCAAACCGGATCAAGCCCACCAGCCCGCTGTTCGATCAGGTCAAGTCCCTCTACAGCGATGCGCTCGCCGCCGAGCACGAAGAGGGGCTCAGCCCCGAGCAATCCGCCGCCCGGATCCTGGAAAGGATCAAGGCGCTGGGCTTCGACGACTACCTGCATTTCTCCACCCACGCGCTCTACAGCGAGCTGACTGCCCGCGAGGAAGCCCTGCGCGGCACCCCGGACCGCAGCGTTCTCAGAGCCAACGAAATGCTGGAAAACGCCACCCGGCTGGAGGAGAATACCCGCGCCCTGATCCGGGAATTCCAGACCATGGGCACCATCCCGCACAACATGCGCGTGATCGCCTCCCGGCTGGAGCCCACCGGCGGGCCGATCTCCACCCTCAGCCAGAATTACGGCGCCATCTCGCGAGAGATTTCCGACTGGTTCGAACAGCATGTCAACGATCCAGACAGCAATTTCGCCACCATCAAGCACAGCGCCACAATGGTGGTCTTCATGCGCTGCATGGCAAAGATCCTGACCGAAACCGTGGACCAGCTTGACCGGGAGCGGCGCCAGCTCGGCCCGATCGACCTTTCGGAAGAACGCAAGACCCTGAACACGGTCAAGGCCGATTACGACGCACAAACCCGCAAGATGTCGATCCAGGTCAGGGAGGAGGCCGAAAAGATCCTCTCCGCCTGCCGCATCATGCACCGCCAGGTGCTGGGCCTGTCCACGACCCGAATCATGTGCAAGATCGAAGGCGCCCGCGTGTCGATCCAGGGCGAAAGCCTGCACGACATCATCCTGCAACTGGAAACCTTCCAGTCGCGTATCAAGGCCCAGCTGGACAAGATCGCCGCCATCGCTGAGCGCATTCAGGCCAGCTGAACCCGGCCGACGGAGACGATTTTTCTGCGAAAATCGCGGACTCGCCCGAAGCACCCCGCAAGAGGTATCGAGGGAGGATCTCCCCTGCCTTTCAGCCGTCACTGACCCCGGCTTCGGCAAAGGTCGCCATCCCGGAATGACAGGCGAGTGCCGAGCGAACCACGCCAATGGCCAGCGCCCCGCCCGAGCCTTCTCCCAGCCGCAGCCCGAGAGACAGGAGCGGTGCCTTGCCCAGCTTCTCCAGGAGCGTCCCATGGGCCGCCTCGGCCGAAACATGCCCCGCCACCGCATGATCCAGCGCACCTGGGCGGGCCGCTTCCAGACAGGCCGCGGCCGCCGTGCAGATGAACCCGTCCAGCAGCACCGGAATGCACAGATGCCGCGCCCGCAAAATCGCCCCGGCGATCGCCGCCAGTTCACGCCCGCCGAGGCAGCGCAGCGCCTCCAGCCCGTTTCCGCGCGCCCCGGGATTGGCCGCCAGCCCCTCGGCCACGACCTGCCGCTTCAGCGCCAGCCCGGCATCGTCCACTCCCGTGCCACGCCCGGCCCAGTCCGCCGCCTCACCGCCGAACAGCGCCAGCGCGATCGCCGCCGCCGCCGTGGTATTGGCAATCCCCATCTCGCCGCAGACCAGAAGATCGGCGCCCGGATCCACCGCCTCCCAGCCCGTGGCCAGAGCGGCGACAAACCCGGCCTCGTCCATCGCCGGCCCCTGGGTGAAATCCGCGGTCGGCCGCGCAAGTTCCAGCGCATGGACCCCCAGACTAGCTCCGTTCGCCTCGGCCAGCTGGTTGATCGCCGCCCCCCCGGCCTCGAAATTCAGCACCATCTGCGCCGTCACCTCCGCCGGAAAGGCCGACACCCCCCGCGCCGCCACCCCGTGATTGCCGGCAAATACCAGCACCTGCGGCGCCTGCAGCCGCGGGCACACCTCCCCACGCCAGCCGGCGAACCAGATCGCCAGTTCTTCCAGCCGCCCCAGCGCCCCCGGCGGCTTGGTCAGCACGCCATTTCGCGCCGCCGCCCCGGCCCGGGCCGACTCGTCCGGCCCCGGCAGATCCCGCAGCAGCGCGGCAAAACCCTCGTTGGAGGTAAAGGCGACCTCAGACATGATGCTTTCCCGAATTGATTTGCCCGTCGCTTCCCTTTACCCAAATCGGACAGGGCAAGACACCGAAAAAGGCTCCAATGGCAAAAAACACCCCCCCCCTGCTCGCCCCCGGCGACCTGCGTCGTGCCATGGGCCTGCTTACGCGCCTGCCCCTGGCAAGCCCGCCCGGATCGGACAGTCGCAGCCTCGCCGATTCCGCTTGGGCCTGGCCGCTGGTCGGCGCGCTCCTGGGCGCCGCGGCCGGGCTGCTGGCACTCACAGCCAGCGCCCTCTCCTTGCCCGCACCGATCACCGCCGCTCTCTGCCTTACCCTGAGCGCGGCCATGACCGGCGCCCTGCACGAGGACGGGCTGGCCGACACGTTCGACGGTCTGTGGGGCGGGCAGGACAGGGCGCGGCGCCTGGAGATCATGCGCGACGGCCGGATCGGCAGTTACGGGGTGCTGGCCCTGGGCCTGTCGCTGCTCCTGCGCTGGTCGGCGCTGACCCTGCTGATCCGGGCCGGCTGGATCCTGGCCCCGCTGATCGCCACCGGCGCGCTCAGCCGGGCAGCCATGGCGCTGCTGATGGCGAGAATGCCCAATGCCCGCGGCAGCGGACTTGCGGCAGGCGCCGGACGTCCCCGTGGGCAGACCGCCCTGGCGGCGCTGGCCCTGGCCCTGGCGATCACCCTGCTGGCAACCGGCCCGGCGCTGCTGCCGGCGGTATTCTGGGCCGGGCTCGCCACGCTGGCCCTGGCCAGGACCGCCCGCAGACGCATCGGCGGGCAAACCGGCGACATCCTGGGCGCCTCGCAGCAACTGGCCGAGATCGCCGCCCTCGCGGCCTTCGCCACCCTGGGTTCCTCCGCCTGACCGCCGGATCAGCCCTCCGAAACCCGGCAGACATGGCAGAACAAGGACCGATTTCCTCTGGCTCGCGGCCCGCCCATTGGGTATTGGCTGGACCATGACCCGGAGCCTGACCATACCCCGCCCCGACGACTGGCACCTGCATCTGCGCGACGGGGCCATGCTGCGCGCGGTGCTGCCTGAGAGCGCGCGTCATTTCGCCCGTGCGCTGATCATGCCCAATCTGATGCCGCCGGTCGTCACCGCCGCCGAGGCACACGCCTATCGCGACCGCATCCTTGCCGCCCTGCCCGAGGGCAGCAGCTTCGCCCCGTTGATGACCCTCTACCTGACCGAAGAGACCGACCCCGAAGACGTGGCGCGCGCGGCGAATGAGGGGCTGGTCCAGGCGGTCAAGCTCTACCCGGCCGGCGCCACCACCAATTCGGCCAGCGGGGTGCGCGATTTCGACCGTGTGCGCGGGGTGCTCGAGCGCATGGCCGAGATCGGCCTGCCGCTCTGCGTCCATGGCGAGGTGACCGACCCGGAGGTCGATATCTTCGACCGCGAGGCGGCGTTTCTCGACCGCGTGCTGGAGCCGATCCGCGCCGCCACACCCGACCTGCGCGTGGTGCTCGAGCATGTCACCACCGAAGAGGGCGTGGCCTATGTGCGCGAAGGCGGCCGGGACATCGCCGCCACCATCACCGCCCACCATCTGG
Source organism: Paracoccaceae bacterium (assembly GCA_027045905.1). Classification (GTDB taxonomy): domain Bacteria; phylum Pseudomonadota; class Alphaproteobacteria; order Rhodobacterales; family Rhodobacteraceae; genus JAAEUB01. Next base: position 1,252 of record JALTZY010000079.1, on the reverse strand, counting down.
TGATCAATCGCAATCACCTGCTGGTCGGCGGCATCCGCCCGCATTATTACTGCCTGCCGGTGGCCAAGCGCGAGCGCCACCGCAGGGCGCTGGTGGCAGCCGCCACCTCCGGGGAGGAGGGCTTTTTCCTCGGCACGGACTCGGCGCCGCACCCGGACCATGCCAAGGAGAGCGCCTGCGGCTGCGCCGGCTGTTTCACCGCCTCCAATGCGCTGTCGATCCTCGCCGAAATCTTCGAACGCGAAGGCGCGCTCGGGCGCCTCGAAGCCTTCGCCTCACTGAACGGCGCTGCCTTCTACCGCCTGCCGGTGAACGGATCCCGGATCACCCTAACCCGTCAACCTTCTGAATACCCTGCCAAAATCGACACGCCGGACGGGCCGGTTACGGTCTTCGATCCCGGCTTCTCCCTGCATTGGAGCGTCAGCGCATGATCCCCGCCTCCTTCCCTTCCCGCGAGGAAATCGCCCGGCTGAGTGCCCGGATGCTGCTCGAGATCGGGGCCGTGCATTTCAACGCCGCCGAGCCCTTCACGCTGGCTTCCGGGCTGCCCAGCCCCACCTATATCGACTGCCGCATGCCGATCAGCCACCCGCGGGTACGCGCGGCGATGATGGATTTCATGGCCGCGACCGTGCTCAGGGATGCGGGCTTCGAGGCCTTTACCAATATCGCCGGGGGCGAGACCGCCGGCATCCCCTTCGCCGCGCTGATGGCCGAGCGCCTGGCCCTGCCGATGACCTATGTGCGCAAGAAGCCCAAGGGCTACGGGCGCAACGCCCGAATCGAGGGCGTGATGGGCGAATCGGACCGGGTGCTGCTGGTCGAGGATCTGACCACCGATGGCGGCTCCAAGCTCTCCTTCGTCGAGGCGATTCGCGCCACCGGCGCCACTTGCGCCCATACGGCGGTAATCTTCTACTACGGCATTTTCCCGGAGACCGAGAAAACGCTGGCAGATCACGGGGTAAGCCTGCACTACCTGACCACCTGGGCCGACGTGCTGGCCGAGGCGCGCGCAGGCGGGAGCTTCGATGCCGGCACCCTGCGCGAGGTCGAGGCCTTTCTGAAGGCCCCGCGCGCCTGGCAAGAGGCACATCGGCGCGACTGAAAGATTGTCGCGCGACTGTGGCTTTTTTGCCCATCCACCCCAATATCGGGGGGGCCGCTCGTCTTGGCCCACAGGATGTGGTAGGCTGACCCTTATACACAGACTTATCCAGATTGCCCCGGCGCAGGCACCTTTTCTATA
>JALTZY010000078.1 GCA_027045905.1 Paracoccaceae bacterium | reverse complement strand
GCTCCGCAGGCACCGGGATCTCCTGGGCAACCTCGGCGGCGTCGATGCCGGTGGCGACCACGCTGACGCGCATGGTGCTTTCCATCGCCGTGTCCAGCGTGGAGCCGACGATGATATTGGCCTCGGGGTCCACTTCCTCGCGGATGCGGTTGGCGGCCTCGTCGAGCTCGAACAGGGTGAGGTCGTAGCCGCCGGTGATGTTGATGAGCACGCCGCGCGCGCCCTTGAGGCTGATTTCGTCCAGAAGCGGATTGGCGATAGCCTTTTCGGCGGCCTGGATGGCGCGATCCTCGCCCTCGGCCTCGCCGGTGCCCATCATCGCCTTGCCCATCTCGTCCATCACCGCGCGCACGTCGGCGAAGTCGAGATTGATCAGGCCGGGCTTGACCATCAGGTCGGTGACCCCCTTGACGCCCTGGTAGAGCACGTCGTCGGCCATGGCGAAAGCCTCGGTGAAGGTGGTCTTTTCATTGGCCAGGCGAAACAGGTTCTGGTTCGGGATCACGATCAGGGTATCAACGTGTTTCTGAAGTACTTCAATGCCTTCTTCGGCCTGCTTCATGCGCTTGGCGCCCTCGAACTGGAACGGCTTGGTGACCACGCCCACGGTCAGCACGCCCAGTTCGCGCGCGGCCTGGGCGATGATCGGCGCAGCGCCGGTGCCGGTGCCCCCGCCCATGCCGGCGGTGATGAAGCACATATGCGCGCCGGCGAGGTGATCGACGATCTCCTCGATGGATTCCTCGGCCGCCTGGGCGCCGACCGAAGCCCTGGCCCCGGCGCCGAGCCCTTCGGTCACCTTGACGCCCATCTGCACCCGGGCGCCGGCACGCGACTGCTGCAGCGCCTGGGCGTCGGTGTTGGCGACAACGAAATCCACGCCCTCGAGCTGTGCTTCGATCATGTTGTTCACGGCATTGCCGCCGGCGCCGCCGACGCCGAAGACGACGATGCGCGGCTTCAGTTCCTCATGCCCGGGCATGTTCAGGTTCAGTGTCATGATTTTTCCGCCTGTCTGCTCTGTCTGTCTGTCTCTTGTTCCCGCCGCGGCCCCGCATGCGGCACCCCGACTTCGGCCTGGCCCGACTTGCCTCCTGCTGACGGCCTTCTGCCGACCTGCCAGCCCCGCACCAGCCCCCTACTCTGCTTCAATTCTAGCGGCGATTTTCGCCTTCGTCACGAAAAAAACGCGAAATGCCCCCAAAATATGGGATATCGGGCGGCTTTTACGGCGGCATCTTGCCGTATCGGGCAGATTTTGGGGTCACCAGTTGTCGCGCAACCACTTCATCACCCGCCTGAGACTGCGCGCGGGGTAGGAATCGGCGGGGATGTCGAAATCCCACCATTCGTCCTGAGGGTTGGCGGCAAACAGGCACAGCCCCACCGTGGCGGAAAAGGCGGCGCCGGTAGCGGCCTGGGGCAGGCCCTGGACGCGCAGCGGGCGGCCGATGCGCACCTGCTGGCCGAGGATGCGCGGGGCGAGCCCGTCGAGGCCGGGCACCTGGCTGGCGCCGCCGGTGAGCACGATCTGCTGGCTGGGGAGGTGATCGAATCCGGCCGCATCGAGACGCGCGCGCACCTCTTCGAGGATCTCCTCGATGCGCGGACGCATGATGCCGATCAGTTCGGCGCGGCTGACGGTGCGCCGGTCGTGTTCCCAGTCGCCGGTATCGCCGCCGATCTCGATCATTTCGCGGTCGTCCATCCCGGTGGCCTGCACCCCGCCGTAGAAGGTCTTGATCCGCTCGGCCGTGGCCAGGGGCACCTGCAGGCCCTTGGAGATGTCGGCGGTCACGTTGTCGCCGCCCAGGGCTACGCTGTCGCCATGGACCATGTGACCGCGCATGAAGATCGAAATACCGGTGGATCCCCCGCCCATGTCGATACAGGCCGCGCCCAGTTCCTGCTCGTCCTCGACCAGGCTGGAGAGGCCCGACATGTAGGCCGAATTGGCGATTCCGGCCAGTTCCAGGTCGCAGCGCTTGATGCAGTAGACCAGGTTGCGGATGGTGGCTGCCTCGACGGTGAGCATGTGCATGTCCACCGACAGCCGCCGGCCGATCTGGCCGCGCGGATCCTCGAGGCCCGAGCGATGGTCCAGGGCGAAATTGACCGGCTGGGCGTGCAGCGCTTCGCGCCCCTCGCCGATATCGGGCAGCTCGCAGGCGGCGAGCACCCGGGCGATGTCATCTTCCGATACCGCCTCGCTGGCCAGTTCGACCTGCCCGGCCAGCCCGTAGGAGCGCGCCGCGCCGCCCGAAAAGCAGGCGATCACATGATCGACCCGCTTTGCCGCCATTTTCTGCGCCGCCTGTACCGCTGTGCGGATGGCGCGTTCGGTCTCCTGCATGGTGGCGATTTCGCCGAAGCGCACGCCCCGCGAGCGGGTGGTGGCCGCGCCGATCACCCTGAAGCCGCTCTGGCCGGCCAGGGTACCGATGCCGTCGCTTTCGCGAAAACGGGTGGGGCCGTCAAAGCGCAGCACCAGGCAGGAAATCTTGGAAGTGCCCACATCGAGGATGGCGACCACGCCGTATTCGAGGGCGGCCTTGCGCATGGCGCGCATGGCCCGTTGCTGCTGATACAGGTCTGTCACGACTTCTCTCCCATTTCGATCGCCTTGATCCGGCGCATTTCCGCCCTGGCCCCGGGGGCGAGGCGGATGGTCGGACGCAAGGGGTTGCGCATGTCCACGGAAAGGATGGCCCGGGCCAGCAGGTCCTGCGCCTCGTCGAGCGCGATCACCTGGGCAAGGGCCGGGATCGGATCCTGTTCGGGCAGGCGAATGGTCACCCCCCCCTCCAGCACCAGATCCCAGCGGCGCTGACCGATGCGCACCAAGCCGCGCAGCCTTGCGGCAATGGGCCGGGCGGCGCGCGTCAGCGCCAGCGCCTCCTCCACCCGGTCCCGGGCCCCGGCCCCGGCCAGCAGCGGCAGCTCGGGCCGCTGGGCACGGCTGGCGAGGGTGCCGGTCCGATTGCCGGCGCGGTCGAGCAGCACCAGGCTCTCGCCCTCGCGCCAGATGGCGGCGGGCCGGCGCTGGAGTACCGCGATTTCCAGCACTCCGCCGGGGCGGATGCGCAAGGCGGCGCTCTCGAGCGCATCGAGCTCGGCGATTTCGGCCTGGAGCACCTCGAGGTCGAGATCGAAGGAGGATACCGGCAGCTCCAGCGGGAAGCGGGTGCGGATCAGCTCGGCCACCTCCGGGCTGGCACCTTCGATAGAGACCAGGCGAACCATGAATTCGGGGCGCGACTTCACCGACTGGCGCAGATCGGTGATTAACGCGTAAATCGCCCCCCGGCGCGCGGGATCGCCGAGATAGCCATAGGCGAGGGCGAAGCTGAGCAGCAGCGGCAGGGCGATGCGCAGCAGGCCGGTGCGGAACATCGGCGTGAGCCAGAGCCGGTGGAGCTTGTAGGCGATGCGCGAGGGGGCCGGGTCGCGCCTTGGGCGGGATGCGCGGGCGCGCTGCGCGGCGGAGGCGGACCTTGCCGCCTGCTCGGCCAGCAGCTTCGCCTTGCTGGCGCGCGCGGCGGGCTGGGCCACGGTGAGGGGCGGCTCCTGCGCTGCCGAGACCGCCGTCACCGCCGGCGCCGGCTGCGGGGGCTGCGCCGCACCGGCGCGCCTGCGAGCGAACAGGTTCAGCGGTCGCATGAGGCATCCTCCACCATCCAGGCGCAGAGCGCACCGAAGGGCATGCCCAGCGCGGCGGCCTGCTCGGGCACCAGCGAGGTGGGCGTCATGCCCGGCTGGGTGTTGGTCTCAAGCAGGATGAGGCCTTCGAGGCCGCGGGTTTCGTCCCAGCGAAAATCGGTGCGGCTCACGCCCCGGCAGCCCAGTGCCTCGTGGGCGGCAAGGGCGTAGTCGAGGCAGTGGATCTCGATCTCGGCGGGGATCTCGGCCGGAAAGACATGCACCGAGCCGCCCGCGCGATACTTGGCGTCGTAATCGTACCAGCCTTCGGTGAGGATGTCGGTCACCCCCAGCGCCCGGTCGCCGATCACCGTCACGGTCAGTTCGCGCCCCGGCACGAAGGCCTCGACCAGCAGCGTTTCGGGCGCGTCCTCGTCAAGGGCCGGGGGCGGATCGGAGGCCACGCGCACGATATGGATGCCCACCGAGGAGCCCTCGGCATTGGGCTTGACCACATAGGGGGGCGCCATGACGTGGCGCGCGCGCACCTCGCTGGCCGGCGCAAGCCTGCTCTCGGCCACCGGCAGGCCGGCGGCGCGGTAGGCTTCCTTGGCCCGCGCCTTGTCCATGGCCAGCGCCGAGGCCAGCACGCCGCTATGGGTATAGGGGATGCGCAGCCATTCGAGCAGGCCCTGCACGCAGCCGTCTTCGCCCCAGCGCCCGTGCAGGGCGTTGAAGGCCACATCCGGGCGGATCTCGGCGAGGCGCAGCGCGAGGTCGGGGCCGGCATCGACCTCGACCACTTCGTAGCCCTCCGCCCGCAAGGCCGCCGCGCATTCCTTCCCAGAACTGAGGGACACGTCGCGCTCAGCCGACGCCCCTCCCATCAATACGGCTACCCTTTGGGCCCTGCCTTTCGGTTTGCCCGTCACTTCTGCCTCGTTCTCCGGGCCGTTCGCGGCCCTTGTCGTTACTCAATACACGGCCCATTTAGGACCCTTCTGCTCGTCGGCCACAAGATGTTGGGACTACTTCCCGCCCTCGTGATCCTCACCCGGATTGCCTATCCGCATGATTTCCCACTCTAACGTCAAACCGCTGTTTTCGTAAACCTTTTTTCGCACCATCTCGCCGAGCGCCTCGAGCTCGGCGGCGGTCGCGCCGCCGGTATTGGTGAGGAAATTGGGGTGCTTGGGGTTCATCTGCGCGCCTCCCAGCGCCGCGCCGCGCAGGCCGGCTTCGTCGATCAGCTTCCAGGCCTTGAGGTCGTGGCTGTCGCCTGCCTGCCCGGTGGAACTGGCGCCGGACGGGTTGCGAAAGGTGCTGCCGGCGGTGCGCTCGCGGGTGGGCTGGGAGGCGTCGCGCCGGGCGATCTGCTCTGCCATGCGCGCTTCCAGTGCGGCAGGGTCGCCCCGGGGCGGGGCAAAGGTCGCCTCGGTCAAGACCCAGCCCTCCGGCAGCGCGCTCTGGCGGTAGGCAAGGGCGAGGTCGGCGGGCGCGAGCGTCACCACCTCGCCCGAGCGCGTCACCGCGCGCGCGCTTTCCAGCACATCGGCGACATAGCTGCCGTAACAGCCCGCATTCATGCGTACCGCGCCGCCGATCGTGCCGGGAATGGTGCGCAGGAAGGTGAGGTCAAGCCCGGCTTCGGCCGCGCGCCGGGCCACATGGGCGTCAAGCGCCGCCGCCCCGGCGATGACGCGGCCCGCATCGGTGCAGGTAATGGCGTTGAAGGCGCGCCCGAGGCGGATGGTGACGCCGGCAATGCCGCCGTCGCGCACGATCAGATTGCTGCCCACGCCCATGGGGAAAACCGGGATTTCAGGGTCCAGCGCGGCGAGGAAGTGGGCGAGGTCCGCCTCGTCGGCGGGCTGAAACAGCCACTCGGCCGGCCCGCCCACCCTGAGC
>JALTZY010000077.1 GCA_027045905.1 Paracoccaceae bacterium | reverse complement strand
CACGGCGTGACACAGAACCTGCAATGGAGCGACCTTGCCCTCACCTTCACCGCCGAACGCTTCGTCGGCTGGCAGGAAAACGGCAGAAGCGCCGGACAAGGCTGCCCCTCCTGACCACCCTTCACACTTCCGAAAATATCCTCGCCGAAGGCACGAAATCCCCGCCGAACCGTCTGCCCGCGACCGCCGGGGATGATTTGCTCTCGACGCCAGACGGCAGACGAGCCATCCTGCGCCGGGCCGAAAGGGGCAAACGGCCCGCTTCAGGAGTGCCGGCAGGGAGCGACGGGAGCGGCGGGGCGGAAATGGAACCGGAGCAGAAGCAAGGGGCGCAACACGGACACAACACGAAAGAGAGGTGCAGAACATCATGGAAAACAGGCTGCTGATCCTCGGCATGGGCTATACCGGGCGCGCGCTGGCGCAGGCGCTGGAGACGACGCGATGGCAGGTGACGGGCACATCGCGCGAAGGCGGTCGGGATACGCTCTCCTGGCCGGGGACGGACCTGCGCGACGCCCTGCGGGAGGCGACCCATCTCCTGGTGTCCATTGCACCGGACGAGGCCGGCGACCCGGTGCTGAACGGCCTGGGCGATGAAATTGCAGCCGCTGCGCCGGGGCTCCGTTGGGTCGGATACCTGTCCACGACCGCCGTTTACGGCGACCACGGCGGCGGCTGGGTGGATGAAGACACGCCGCTTTCCCCGGCCACGCGGCGCGGAGAATTGCGGGTGGCGGCCGAAGCGGCATGGCAGGCGCTGGCGGCGCGCTCGGGCCTGCCGCTGCACATCTTCCGCCTCGCCGGCATCTACGGCCCCGGACGCGGCCCCTTTGCCAAGCTGCGCCGCGGCACGGCACGGCGGATCGTCAAGCCGGGGCAGGTGTTTTCGCGCATTCATGTGGAGGACATCATGCAGGTGCTGCGCGCCTCCATGACCGCGCCGAATCCCGGGCGCATCTACAATGTCTGCGATGACGAGGCGGCGCCGCCCGAAGACGTGCTGGCCCATGCCGCCGGGCTCCTGGGCCTGCCGGTACCTGCGGCCGAGGATTATGCCAGCGCCGAGATGAGCCCGATGGCGCGTAGCTTCTATGCGGAGTCAAAGCGCGTGCGCAATGACCGGATCAAGCGCGAGCTCGGCGTTCGTCTGCTCTATCCCACCTACCGCGAGGGGCTGCGCGCCCTGCTGGAAGAGGAACGGGACGGACAGGGATGAGAGTATTGGGCGGCAGCCGCCCTTCGTCTCATCCCTGCATATCACCCTCTTGCCCGCACCGGCCCGGCCGGCGATTGGCCGGGGCAGGCAGGCCCGTATCCGGCGCGCCCGCGCGGATCAGGCGGGGGAGGTGACACCGCCTGCGGCATTGCCCAGCACGATGATCAGCAGGGCGGCAAAGGTTGCCGGGATGATCCAGCCCTGCGACATGCCGCCCGAGGCGCTCTGGCTGATCACGGTCACGTCCATTTTCGGCGCGTCGGCGGAGCCGGCATTGGCCGATGTGGCGGCAAGCGCGATGGCTGCGGCGGCAAGTGCTTTCTTCATCTGGATAGCCTTTCGATCGGTTTCGTTGGAAATGGTTCGTTGCAGATGGCATGAACATTCGCGGCGGCAGGCAACGTCATATCCCGCCGGTCGCACCGTGGTATGCCGCACTGCGGCGTGTCAGGCCCTGGCCGAGACCCTGGCTCAGGAGAAGATCGCCAGCAGGATCAGCACGGTCAGGGACGGCACGATCCAGGAAACGCCCGTGGACGAGGCCGTATCTTCGACGATGACGACTTCATCGATGACCGGCGGGCTGTAGGAGCCGGCGAGGGCGGTGCTGGCCGCAAGGCCGAACGCCGTGGCGAGAACAAGCTTTTTCATGATATCCCCCTTCGTATGCGCCTTTTCTAAGGGCGGCGGTGGGGGGATGTCCAGACCGGCGGGCGCGCGCCTGCCATGTGGCCTTGGGAGTGTTGCAGGGATAACTCAGGCGCGACTGGCGCCGATCCGGGCGATGCCGAGCGCCTCCATCGCCCTGTTCTCGATATCGACGGCGGTCAGCCCGGCGGCCCGGTACATATCGGCCGGGCTGGCCTGACCGATGAAGGTATCGGGCAGAAACATGGAGCGGAAGCCAAGACCCCGATCGAAAACGCCATTCTCGGCCAGAAGCTGGGCGACATGGCTGCCGAAGCCGCCTACGGCGCCTTCTTCGACGGTAATCAGCGCCTCGTGCTCGCGGGCAAGGGCAAGGATCATCTCTTCGTCCAAAGGCTTGGCGAAGCGCGCATCGGCGACGGTAGGGATGATGCCGCGCTGAGCCAGGTTTTCGGCCGCGCGCAGGGATTCGGCCAGCCGGGTGCCGAGGCTCAGGATCGCCACCCGGCGGCCCTCGCGAACGATCCGTCCCTTGCCGATCTCCAGCACCTCGCCCGCTTCCGGAAGCTCCACCCCCACGCCCTCGCCGCGCGGATAGCGCACCGCGCTGGGCCGGTCGTCGATACTGGCGGCGGTGGCGATCATGTGCATGAGCTCGGCCTCGTCCGCAGGCGCCATCACCACAAAGCCGGGCAGATTGCTCAGAAAGGCGATGTCGAAGCTGCCCGCATGGGTAGCCCCGTCGGCCCCGACCAGCCCGGCGCGGTCGATGGCGAAGCGCACCGGCAGGGACTGCACCGCCACGTCATGCACCACCTGATCGTAGCCGCGCTGCAGGAAGGTCGAGTAGATCGCGCAGAAGGGGCGCATCCCGCCCGCCGCCAGCCCGGCGGCAAAGGTCACGCCGTGCTGCTCGGCAATCCCCACATCGAAGCAGCGCGAGGGGTAGCGCTCGGCCATCAGGCCGAGCCCGGTGCCGTCGGGCATGGCGGCGGTGACGGCGCAGATGCGCGGGTCCACCGCCGCCATCTCGGCCAGGGTCCGGCCGAAGACAGAGGTATAGCTGGGCGCGTTGGAGGGGGGCTTGTGCTGCTTGCCGGTGGCGATGTCGAAACGAGCGGTGGCGTGGCCGCGGTCGCGCGCGCCTTCGGCCGGCGCATAGCCCTTGCCCTTGGTCGTCAGCACATGGATCAGCATCGGCCCGGTGGCCCGCGCCTTGACCGTGCCGAGCACCGCCATCAGCTGCTCCATGTCGTGCCCGTCGATCGGCCCTACATAGGAAAAGCCAAGTTCCTCGAACAGCGTGCCGCCCACGGTCATGGACTTGAGCATCTCCTTGGCCTTGCGCGCGCCCTGCTGGAGCGGCTCGGGCAGCAGGCTCACCGCGCCCTTGGCGGCGGCCTTGAACTCCTGAAACGGCTCCTCCGCATAGAGGCGCGAGAGATAGGCCGACAGCGCGCCGACCGGGGGGGCGATGGACATGTCGTTGTCGTTGAGCACCACGAACATGCGCTTCCTGAGATGGCCGGCATTGTTCATCGCCTCGAAGGCCATGCCGGCGGACATGCTTCCATCGCCGATCACCGCGATCACGTCGCCGATGCCGTGCTCGGGCGCGCCGCCCAGGTCGCGCGCCACGGCAAAGCCCAGCGCGGCGCTGATCGAGGTGGAGGAGTGGCCGGCGCCGAACGGGTCGTAAGGGCTCTCGTCGCGCTTGGTGAAGCCCGAAAGCCCGCCCTTCTGGCGGAGCGTACGGATGCGGTCGCGCCGCCCGGTCAGGATCTTGTGCGGGTAGCACTGATGGCCCACGTCCCAGATCAGCTTGTCGTGCGGGGTGTCGAATACCGCGTGCAGCGCCACGGTCAGTTCCACCACACCAAGCCCCGCCCCCAGATGGCCGCCGGTCTCGCTCACGGCGCTGATCGTCTCGGCACGCAGTTCATCGGCCAGCCGGGCAAGCTCGGCCACGCTCATCCCCCTGATGTCGGCGGGCCGGCGCACCTTGTCAAGCAGGGGGGTGGTGGGTTTTTCGGACATGAAAGCCTCGTCAGGACTTGCGATCAATAACGAATCCGGCCACTTCCCGCAAGCCACCGGCCCGCGAGCCATAGGGGGCAAGAGCGGCAATGGCTTCTCCCACCAGTTCCCGCGCCCGCGCCTTGGCACCTGCCAAGCCCAGCAGCGAGACAAAGGTCGCCTTGCCCGCATCCGCATCCTTGCCCACGCGCTTGCCGGCGGTGGCTGCGTCGCCCTCCACATCCAGTACGTCATCGGCAATCTGAAAGGCAAGCCCCAGCGCATCGGCATAGGCACGCATCGGCGCCGGGTCCGCCCCGGCAAGGCGCGCGCCGGCCTCGGCCGACCAGCGGATGAGCGCGCCGGTCTTGCCCGCCTGCAGGCGGGTGATCTCCTCGAGCGTCAGAGGCGCCTCGGCGCTCTCGGCAGCGATGTCCATCATCTGCCCGCCGACCATGCCCCGCGCGCCCGCCGCCACCGCCAGACTCTGCACCAGCGCCAGGCGTGCCGCCCCCAGCGCCTCGTCGCACAAAAGCTCGAAGGCCAGCGCCTGCAGCGCATCGCCCGCGAGGATCGCCGTGGCCTCGTCCCACTTCACATGCAGGGTCGGCTCCCCGCGGCGCAGGTCGTCGTCATCCATGGCCGGCAGATCGTCATGCACCAGCGAATAGCCATGCATCGCCTCCACCGCAGCCGCCGCGCTCATCGCCCGCTGTGCGCCAAATCCATGCAGCCGCGCACTCTCCAGCACCAGGAAGCCCCGCAGCCCCTTGCCCCCGGCAACCGCATGGCGCATGGCCCGCGCCAGCACATCCTCGCCTGCAATCGCACCCAGCAGATGCGTACGCACCCGCGCCGCATCCCCGGCCAACCGTTCGAGAAACACCGCCTACAGACCCTCCACCGGCGTGGTGCCGCTGGGCGCGCCGTCGGCATCCAGGGTAATCGCCGCCACCTTTTCCTCGGCCTCTTTCAGCTTCTGCTCGCAGTGCGCCTTGAGCTTCGCCCCGCGCTCATAGAGGCGTATCGACTCCTCCAGCGCCACGTCGCCGCGCTCGAGTCGGCCCACGACCTCCTCCAGTTCCGCCATCGCCTCCTCGAAGCTCATCTCGCTCACCGGCTTGCCGCTCATCCGCCATGCTCCATCAAGACCCTGACATGCGCCGCCACGCTCTCGCCCAGCGCATCCAGATCATAGCCCCCTTCCAGCACGGACACCACCCGGCCCGAGCAGCAGCCGGCCGCCATCTCGCAGATCGCCCCGGTGAGCCAGACATAATCCTCCGTCCGCCAGTTCAGCCCGCCCAGAGGATCGCGCACATGAGCATCGAACCCGGCCGAAATCAGCACCAGATCCGGACCGAATTCCGCCACTCGCTCCAGCGCCCCCTCCCAGACCGCACGCATCCCGGCACCGCCCGAGCCGCCGGCAAGCGGCATGTTCAGGACATTGCCATGCGCCCCGGTCTCGCTGGCCGCCCCGGTCCCGGGATAAAGCGGCATCTGATGCGAAGAAACGAACAGCGCGCGCGCCTCGTCCCAGAGCACATCCTGGGTGCCATTGCCATGATGTACATCGAAATCCAGCACCGCCACCCGCGCCAGCCCGTGAACCTCCAGCGCATGTTTCGCCGCAATGGCGACATTGGAAAACAGGCAGAATCCCATCGCCCGCCCACGCTCGGCATGATGACCCGGCGGACGACAGACGACAAAGGCATCGCGCAGATCCCCCTGCAGGACCATCCGCACCGCCTGAATCGCCCCGCCCGCCGCGCGCCGTGCCGCCAAAAAGCTGCCGGGCGACATGGCGGTATCCTCATCGAGTCGGACCCAGCCGGAATCGGGGCTCAGCCGGCGAATCCGGTCAATATACGCCCGCCCATGTGCAAGCCCCAGATCGTCATCATGCGCCAGTACCGCCGCAATGCGACCAAGCGTGTCGAATCCCGGCCCCGACAGGGCCTCCATCACCGCCTCAAGCCGCGCCACGCTCTCCGGGTGGCCGGGGGGATTGACATGTTCGAGACAATCGGGATGAGTGATCAGCGCAGTCTTCATGGCCCGAGATTACGCCACCCCCTTCCCGCACACAATCGCCCCTTCATACTTCCACAAATATCCCGGGGGCGCGGGGGCAGCGCCCCCGTTCCTGCCTATCCCCGCACGATCCGGTTGGCCAGTACGCCGATCTTCTCGATCTCCAGCTCGAACCGATCCCCGGGCGCCAGACTCCGCCCGGTCTCCAGCCCGCAGCCGGTACCCACCGTGCCCGAGCCGATCACCTCGCCGGGCCAGATCGTTTCGCTGGCGGAAACATGGGCGATGATATCGGCGAAATCGTGGTGCATGTCGGCAGAATTGCCCCCGCCCCACCGCTCGCCATTGACACGCGCTTCCATCTTCAGGGCGACCGGATGAGGCACCTCGTCGGCGGTCAGGATGAAAGGGCCGAGGATATTGCCGGTGTCGAAATCCTTGCCCTTGGCCGGGCCGAGCTGGCCGGGCATCTCCACCATCTGCGCATCGCGCGCCGAAATGTCATTCAGGATCGTGTAGCCGAAGATGTATTCGGGCGCTTTCTCGCGCGAAATGTCCTTGCCCTTCCGGCCGATCACCACCGCCAGTTCCAGTTCGATATCGAGAAACTGAGCATATTCCGGCCATTGCACATCCGCCCCATGACCGACAAACGACATCCGGTTGCCCTTGTAATAGACGGGCTGGTCATACCAGACCTGCGGGATCTCGAAGGCCTGCCCGGTCAGCTTTTCGGCCGCGGCAAAACTGCCCTTGAGGTGCTCCTCGAATACCAGGCAGTCGCGAAACTGCACCGGCATCAGCGGCGGCAGGAAGCGCACCTCGTCCACGCTCAGCAGCGCCCGCCTCTCCGCGCGTTTGATCAGCCACTCGGCCTGCTCCAGCCCGTAATCGGCCTCTTCGATCACCTTGAGCATGTCGGTGAAGGTATCGGTCTCGTAACGGGCGAACTTCGCCGCCGTATCAAGGTCCAGCAGCCGCTCGTCATCCAGCGCCGCGACCACGAAGCTGCGCCCCTCGCGCTCGACCATCCCCAGACGCATGGGCCTACTCCTCGAATATGGCGACAGCGCGGGTGAACCCGGCACTTGCGCCCCTGATCTTGTAGGGAAAACACGAAATCTCGAAGCCCGTCGCCGGCAGCCGGTCGAGATTGGTGAGCTTCTCCATGTGGCAATAACCGATCTCCATCGAGGCGCGGTGACCCTCCCAGATGATCGAGGGGTCGTGATCGCGCGCATATTGCTGCGCGGTCAGGGGAAAGGGCGCGTCCCAGCTCCAGGCATCCGTGCCCGTCACCCGCACCCCGCGCTCCAGCAGGTAGAGCGTCGCCTCGCGCCCCATGCCGCAGCCCTTGACCAGGTAATCGGACTGGCCATAGGCGGCGCCGGCCGAGGTATTGACCACCACGATATCGAGGGGCTGAAGCGCGTGGCCGATGCGCTCAAGTTCCGCCTCCACTTCGGCAGCAGTGACGACATGGCCGTCGTCGAAATGGCGGAAATCGAGCTTCACCCCCGGCGCCATGCACCATTCCAGCGGCACTTCGTCGATGGTGATCGCCCGCTCGCCCCCGTTCATGGTCGAATGGTGGTGATAGGGCGCATCCAGATGGGTGCCGTTATGGGTGGTGATGCTGAGCCGCTCGATCGCCCAGCCCTCGCCGCCGGGCAGATCCTCGCGCTTGAGCCCGGGGAAAAACGCCATCACCTGCTCGGCGGTCTCATCATGGCGCATATATTCGATCTCCGGCGCCATGATCGGCGGATCGCTGGGCACGTCAAGCTCCAGCGGAACCGAAAGATCGACGAATCTGCGTCCCATGCGCGGCCCTCCCCTGCGTGATCCTGCCACAACAGGAAAGCGCAATCGGAAGGCCGGCGCAAGGGCCCGGACGCAGCCCGCGCGGCCCGGTCGTGCAGATTCGCGCCCGAGCTCGGCCACACCGCCCTGGGCGAAAGGAATGCGGCATCGTCCGAACGGACCTCAATAGACGATCTCGATCGCCTCCACCATGTCGCCATCGCGGATCGTGACCGGCGCTTCGGGCAGATGGATCAGCACATCGGCCGCCGCCATCGAGCTGAGAATGCCCGAGCCCTGCGCCCCGGTGCTCTCCACATGGGCGCCCTCCGCGCCATACCGCACCCACCCGCGCATGAATTCGGCCCGGTCATGGCTCTTGCGGATCGTCTCGCCGCGATAGGGCAGACGCAGATACCGGAGCGGGCCGGGATCGGTGCCCATCATCCTGAGCAGCGCCGGGCGCACTAGCAGCAGATAGGTCACCAGCACCGAGACTGGATTGCCCGGCAGGCCGAAAAACGCGGCATCGCCCAGCCGCCCATGCGCCTGCGGCTTGCCGGGCTTCATCCGCACCTTCCAGAAGTCGATCGCGCCAAGCTCGTCGATCACGTCCTTGACCAGATCGAAATCGCCCACCGAAACCCCGCCCGAGCTCAGCACCACATCGGCCTCCGCCGCCCCCCGGCGCAAAGCCGCTTCGATCTCCTCGCGCCGGTCGCGGGCAATCCCGAGGTCGATCACCTCCACCCTGAGCGCTGCAAGCGCCGCCTTCAGACTCGCCCGATTGCTGTCATACAGCTGCCCCGGCGCAATCGCACGGCCCGGCTCGCAGACCTCGTTGCCGGTCGAAAGCACCGCCACCCGCAGCCTGCGCACCACCTCGACCTGCCCGATCCCCAGCGAAGCCAGCATCCCGATCTCCGCCGGCCCCAGAATCCGCCCGGCGCCAAACACCTCCGTGCCCACGGCAATATCCTGCCCGGCCCGGCGAATATGCTGATGCCGCTCCTGCCCGCCCGGCACCACCACGCTGCCGCCTTCAAGCCGCACCACCTCCTGTATCACGATACAGTCGCAGCCCGCCGGCACCGGCGCTCCGGTCAGGATACGCAAGGCCTCGCCCGGCTTCAGCACCGCCCCCGCCTCGTCTCCGGCGGCCACCACCCCGGCCAGGCTGAGCCGCACCTCGCCCTCCGCCTTCAGATCGGCAAAACGCACCGCATAGCCATCCATGGCCGAATTGTCGTGATTGGGCACATCATGGGGCGCCACCACCGGTGCAGCCAGCACCCGCCCCGGCGCCGCGCCCAGCGCTACCCGCTCGCGCTCCCGCACCGGACTGACCCGTGCCAGGGTTTTCTCCCGGGCCTCCTCAAACGGCATCAGGCTCATCTCCGCCCCTTTCATCTTTCCGGCAAATACTCCGGGGAGCGCGAGGGGCCGCGCCCCTCGCCCGGTCGCCGCGCGCCAGCGCGGCGAAACTGCTAGAAATCCAGATTCTCCACCTGCAACGCATTCTGCTGGATGAATTCCCGGCGCGGCTCCACCACATCGCCCATCAGCTTGGTGAATATGTCATCGGCCTCGGCCAGATCCTCCACCTTCACCTGCAGAAGCGTACGCGCCTCCGGGTCCAGGGTCGTCTCCCACAGCTGGTCCGGGTTCATCTCGCCAAGACC
Organism: Paracoccaceae bacterium; assembly: GCA_027045905.1. Lineage (GTDB taxonomy): Bacteria > Pseudomonadota > Alphaproteobacteria > Rhodobacterales > Rhodobacteraceae > JAAEUB01. The sequence continues at coordinate 13,206 of JALTZY010000077.1, read as the reverse complement.
CTTGTAGCGCTGCAGGGTCAGCCCGCGCTCACCCTCGGCCAGCACCGCTTCCAGAAGCGCGCCCGGCCCGTGCACCAGCACTTCGCGCTCCTTGCGCACGAAGCGCGCGGGGCTCGCATAGACCTCGCGCGTCTCCTGTGCCACCCTGGCCAGCCGGCGCGCCTCGCCCGAGCGCAGCACCGCGCCATCGAGCTTGCGCACCTCCTCGACCCCGCGCAGCACGCGCGCCAGCCGGATCCCGTGATCCTGGGTGATCCGCCCCTGCCAGCCGCGCTCGTATTCCGCCGCCACCATGTCGAGCCGCGCCGCCACCTTGTCGGCCACCGCCTGCAGGTCGCTGTCCGCGGCACCGGCATCGAATGCCCCGGCCAGCGCCGCCTGCTCGAGGATGTTGCGCGGATAATGGGTCGGGAACGCTTCCAGCACCTTGCGAAAGGCCCTCGCCCCGGACACCACCCGCTCCAGATCAGCCCCGGCGATCTCCTGCCCGTCCGCGAGCCGCAGCACCGCGCCCTCGATCCCCATCGCCACCAGATAATCCTCGAGCGAAGCCTGGTCCTTCAGATACACCTCCGACTTGCCGCGGCTGACCTTGTAGAGCGGCGGCTGGGCGATATAGAGATAGCCCCCCTCGATCAGCTCCGGCATCTGGCGGAAGAAGAAGGTCAGCAGAAGCGTGCGGATATGCGCCCCGTCCACATCGGCATCGGTCATGATGATGACCTTGTGATAACGCAGTTTCGAGATGTCGAACTCGTCGCGCCCGATCCCGGTGCCGAGCGCCGTGACCAGGGTGCCGATCTCCTGGCTCGACAGCATCCGGTCGAAGCGCGCCCGCTCCACGTTGAGGATCTTGCCGCGCAGGGGCAGGATCGCCTGGTTGTGGCGCGAGCGCCCCTGCTTGGCCGAGCCCCCGGCGCTGTCGCCCTCGACGAGGAAAAGCTCGCGCTTCTCCGGGTCCTTCTCCTGGCAATCGGCGAGCTTGCCGGGCAGGTTGGCCACATCCAGCGCGCTCTTCTTGCGGGTCATCTCGCGGGCCTTGCGCGCCGCCTCGCGGGCATGGGCGGCCTCGAGGATCTTGCCCACGATCATCTTCGCTTCCTGCGGATGCTCGCCGAACCACTCGCCCAGCCGCTCGTTCATCAGCCCCTCGACCACCGGGCGCACCTCGGAGCTCACCAGCTTGTCCTTGGTCTGTGACGAGAATTTCGGGTCCGGCACCTTGACCGACAGCACCGCCGTCAGCCCCTCGCGGGCATCGTCGCCGGTGAAGTTCACCTTTTCCTTCTTCGCCAGCCCCGAGGAATTGGCATAGAGGTTGATCGAGCGCGTCAGCGCCCCGCGAAAGCCCGCCAGATGGGTGCCGCCATCGCGCTGGGGGATGTTGTTGGTAAAGGGCAGCACGGTCTCGTGGTAGGAGTCATTCCACCACATCGCCACTTCCACGGTGATCCCGTCGCGTTCGCCGGTGAAGAAGATCGGCTCTTCCATCAGCGGGGTCTTGTGGCGGTCGAGATACCTGACGAATTCGCGCACCCCCCCCTCGTAGTAAAGCTCGCTCCTGAGCGGTTCGGCGGGGCGGCGGTCCTCGAGGAGGATCCGCACGCCGGAATTGAGGAAAGCCAGCTCGCGCAGGCGATTTTCCAGCGTGGAGAAGCTGTAATCGAGGCTGGAAAAGGTCTCGCTCGAGGCCATGAAGCGCACCTCGGTGCCCCGGCGCCCGCCGGCATCGCCCACCACACGCAGGGGCTCCACCGTCTCGCCATGCTCGAAGCGCGCCACATGCTCCTTGCCATCGCGCCAGATGCGAAGCTCCAGCCATTCGCTGAGCGCATTGACCACGCTGACGCCGACCCCGTGCAGGCCGCCGGAGACCTTGTAGCTGTTCTGGTCGAACTTGCCGCCCGCATGCAGCTGGGTCATGATCACCTCGGCCGCCGAGATTCCCTCTTCGGGGTGCATATCCACCGGAATCCCGCGCCCGTTGTCGATCACCGAAATGCTGGAATCGGCATGAATGATGACGCTGACCGCATCCGCATGGCCCGCAAGCGCCTCGTCAATGCCGTTATCCACCACCTCATAGACCATATGGTGCAGGCCGGAGCCGTCATCGGTATCGCCGATATACATGCCCGGCCGCTTGCGCACGGCCTCCAACCCCTTGAGAACCTTGATGGATTCCGCACCATACTGGTCATTGTTCTGCGCGTTTTCGGCCATGCTCGCGATCCTGCTTGTTTGCGCGTCAGGTATAGGGCCTTTCGCCGGGCTTGTCACCCGTCAGGCCCCATGTTCCCGGCGCTCGACCACCTGCGAGAGCCCGCCGCTCTCCACCACCTCGAAGACCTGCGCCCGCTCCCCGAGCCCGACAAAGAGCTCGGCCCCGGTGCCGGTCATGAAGGCCTGCGCGCCCAGCGCAGAGATCCGCTCGTAAAGCGCCGCGCGGCGGTCGGCATCGAGATGTGCGGCCACCTCATCGAGCAGCAGGATCGGCGGCGCGCCGAAATCTTCCGCCAGCGCCTCGGCATTGGCGAGAATGAGAGAGATCAAGAGCGCCTTCTGCTCGCCGGTGGAGCAATCGCGCGCCGGCATCGCCTTGGCCGCATAGGTGGCGGCAAGGTCGGCCCGGTGCGGCCCGGTCAGGGTCCGCCCGGCGGCCATGTCGCGCGCGCGACTGCGGGCAAGCGCCTCGCGCAGGGCCTCGGCATCGCCCGGATCCTCGGTCCCGCCCTCGGCCTCGACCAGCGCCAGATCAGCAACCGGAAAGACCCCCTCCGCCTGCACCGTCGCAAGCCGCGCCAAAGCCGCGTGCCGATTGGCAAAGACCCGCGCCCCGGCCGCGCCCATCTGCCGCTCCAGCGCCTCGTACCAATGTGCATCGCGTACCTGATCGCGCAACAGGCGGTTGCGCTCGCGCATCGCCCTCTCATAGGCCAGCACCGCCTCCGCATGACCCGGCTCGAAGCTCATCGCGACCCGGTCGAGAAACCGCCGCCGCCCCTCGGCCCCCTCGAGCCAGAGCCGGTCCATCGCCGGCACCAGCCACAGGATGCGCCCGATCCGCCCCAGCGCCACCTGAGCCGCTGCCTTGCCGTCGATCCGGGTCTGGCGCGCGCCCCCCGCCTCGGCCCAGGTCTCGATCTCATGTACCTGCCCGAGCGAGACCAGCCCGGCCGCCACCTTCCAGCCCGGGGCCTCGGGCCGGCGCGCCATCTCCCCGGCTCTGGCCCGGCGCAGACCGCGACCGGGCGAAAGCAGGCTGATCGCTTCGAGAATATTGGTCTTGCCCGCGCCATTGGCGCCAAAGATCGCCACCGGCCGCCCATCGAGCCCCATCTCGGCGCGCCGATACGAACGAAACTGCCCGAGCCGCAGGGAGGAGAGAAAAAGCCGACTCATCCCCCCCCCTCACGCCCCTTTCATCTTTCTGCAAATACTCCCGCCGGAGGCCTCAAATCTGCCAGCGCGCCTCCGATCACACGCGCATCGGCATGACCACATAAACCGCGCTGGTGTCATTGCCCTCTCGCACCAGTGCGGGATCCCCCGAACCGTTGAACAGGAACACCGCATTCTCCCGATCCACCTGGCCGGCAATTTCCAGCAGGTACCTGGCATTGAAGCCGATCTCCAGCGGATCGTCTCCATAGGCCACGGTCAGCTCTTCCTCCGCGGCGCCGGCATCAGGTGCATTGACCGACAGCACCAGCCGATCCTCCGAAAGCGCCAGCTTTACCGCCCGGCTACGCTCCGAAGACACCGTCGCCACCCGATCCACCGCCTGGGCGAACTCCGCCGCATCCACCTCCATGCGCCGGGTGTTGCCCAGCGGAATCACCCTCGTGTAATCGGGAAAACGTCCGTCAATCACCTTGGAGGTGAGGGTGACGTCGGGCGTGGCAAAGCGCACCTTGGTCTCCGAAACCGATACCGCGATGGTCATGTCATCGTCTTCGAGCAGCTTGCGCAACTCGCCTACGGTCTTGCGCGGCACGATCACCCCCGGCAGGTTCTCCGCCCCCTCGGGCAGGTCGGCGTCGATCCGGGCCAGGCGGTGACCATCGGTGGCGACGCAGCGCAGCACCCTGCCGCCCTCGGTCTCGGCCATGTGCATGTAGACACCGTTAAGGTAATAGCGGGTCTCCTCGGTGGAAATGGCGAATTTCGACTTGTCGAACAGGCGGCGCAGCACCGGCGCCGGCACCGCGAAATTTGCCGTGTATTCCGAGCTGGCCATCACCGGGAAATCTTCCTTCGGCAGGGTCGCGAGCGAAAAATGCGACCTTCCCGCCTCTACCGTCAGCCTTCCCGATACCCCGTCAACGCTCAGCAATACCTGCGCTCCGTCGGGCAGCTTGCGCACGATCTCGTGCAGGGTCACGGCCGAAACCGTGGTAGCGCCTGCGCGCTCGACCATGGCGGGCACCTTGTCCACCACCTCGATATCCAGATCGGTGGCGCGCATGGAGACATCGCTCCCCTCGGCCTCGATCAGCACATTGGCGAGGATCGGAATGGTATTGCGCCGCTCGACCACCGATTGCGCCTGACCGACCGCCCTCAGCAAGGTACTGCGTTCAATACTGAATCTCATCGCCCTCTCCTACATGGCCGGGGGGGCCGAAATTACCCGTTTCAGCCCCCGGCACAAGGTTTTTATGGAATGTTGACCGCTTTCGGCCGCCGGTCAAGCTTCGCCGGCGCGAAACCCGCCTATTCCTCCAGCGACCGGCGCAGGATTTCCAGGTCTTCGGCGATCTGGTGGTCGGTGGCCTTGAGTTCCTCGATCCGCCGCACCCCGTGCATCACCGTGGTATGGTCGCGGTTGCCGAAGCGACGGCCGATCTCGGGCAAAGAGCGGGGGGTGAGCTGCTTGGCCAGATACATCGCCACCTGGCGCGGGCGGGCGATGGTGCGCACCCGGCGCGGACCGATCAGGTCGGACAGGCGGATATTGTAATGCTCGCTGACCTTGCGCTGGATCTCCTCCACCGTCACCTTGCGATCGGAAGCGCGCAGGGTATCGGCCAGACAGTCCCGGGTCATGTCCAGCGTGATCTCCCGCCCGACCAGCGAAGCAAAGGCAAACAGACGCATCAGCGCCCCTTCCAGCACCCGGATGCTGGCACAGATCCGCTGCGCGAGAAACTCCAGCACCCCATCGGCCATCCGCACATCCGGGTATTGCTCCCGGTACTTGTCCAGCCGCTGCTGCAGCACACCTAGGCGCAACTCGTAATCGGTCGGGTGAAGATCCGCGATCAGTCCGCTCTGCATCCGCGATCGGATCCGCTCCTCGATCCCGGCAATCTCGCCCGGGGCGCGATCGGCTGACAGGATGATCTGCTTGTTCTGGTCCACCAGCGCATTGAAGGTATGGAAAAATTCCTCCTGGGTCGAATCCTTGCCGGCGATGAACTGGATGTCATCCACCATCAGCACGTCCACCGAACGGAACAGCTGCTTGAAATCCAGCATCTGCTTGTCCCGCAGCGCCCGTACGAAGGAATACATGAATTGCTCCGCCGACAGGTAAAGCACCTGCATTTCCGGGCGCCGGGCACGCAGTTCCCAGGCAATCGCGTGCATCAGATGGGTCTTGCCCAGTCCCACCCCGCCATAGAGAAACAGCGGATTGAAGCCGACCGGCCTCCCCTCTCCCTCGGCCACCCGCCGGGCGGCGGCATGGGCCAGTTCGTTGGGCTTGCCGACCACGAAATTCTCGAAGGTGAAGCGCTCGTCCAGCGGCGCGCCCGGGAGCGGCCTGCCAGCGCCATGCAGCGCCCGGCCGGCCCGGCCAGCGATCCCGGAGGCCGCCCCCGCCCCCGGCGTCGGAGGAGCGCTGACGGACTTGCGGGCAGAGGCCGGCGGGACGGAGAAGGCCAGCCGGGAAACGGCGATACCCATGCTGCCCATCTGGGCCAGGATCTTGTCGGCAAAGTTGCGCTCGACCCAGTTGCCGAGGAAGTCGGTCGGCACCAGGAAGCGGGCCACGCCATCTTTCACATCCACGAATTCCAGCGGCTCGATCCAGTTCGAATAATTGCTTTTCCCGAGGGTTCTGCGCAAACCCGATTGTACCTGTCCCCATTCTTCGCTTGTCATGCCTTCTCCGACCCAGATGTTGCGGCCGTCTCCTGATCGCGAACGGCCCGTTTCACTCGTCCTTCATTCCTCATCCCTGTCGCCAGGGCAGCCCGGCGACCTTCCAGCCATTCTTCGTGCCCCGGTGACCGGCCTCATCCCTGTCGCCCTCGAAGCCGCCCAGGATATTGAGGCATTCGCCCTCCTGCCCGATACGGTCGAGATGCGCCGCCACCGCTCCGGTAGCCCTGAGCGAGCGCGCCCCGGAACGGCAGAGGAAGAGCAGCGCCGCAGGCTCGCGCCCCCAAAGCTGCTCCATCACCATCTCCACGAACCGGGGATTGCGGTTCATGTCCGGCCAGATCTGCCATTCCACCATCAGGAACGGATTGGGCAGCGCGCCAAGCTCCGGAATGCCGACATAGCTCCACTCGGCGCGCGTCCTGACGTCGATCAGTGCCACGCCCGGATCTCGTGACAGCATCTCCCACGCCTCGCCCGGCAACACCTCACCGATGCGCGGCCTCCCTGCCGAGCTCAACCCTGATCCCCAGATGATTCCAAGTCCACGAAGTGAATCGCCCCGGAAAGCTAGCAATCGCGCACTGGGCTTTGCAACCGATCTTCACGCTTGACAGAAACTTTGGAAAAACGAATCTCCACCGGCTTGCACAAATGCGATTTTCCGGCGACGGACAGGCGGCCGCATGCAAAAAGGGCGCACCGAAATGCGCCCCCAGATTTCAGAGATCAGATTGCCGCTAGCCCCGAATCCTACCCGAGCGCCTTCACCTGAGCCGAGAGGCGCGACATCTTGCGCGCCGCGGTGTTCTTGTGCAGCACGCCCTTGGTGACGCCGCGCATCAGTTCCGGCTGAGCCGCGCGCAGGGCGGCCTGGGCGGCCTCCTTGTCGCCGGAGGCAATCGCCTCCTCGACCTTGCGCAGATAGGTGCGGATGCGCGAGCGGCGGGCCTTGTTGATGGCGTAGCGGCGCGCGTTCTGACGGGCGCGTTTCTTTGCCTGGGGCGAATTGGCCATGATCTGTGGCTCCTCGGGTCCATTTCAGCAATAGCTGCGCGAGACAGACCCGGCCGGGTTCCTACCGGCACCATCCGGCCAGAGCGGGCCTCACGCGCATGACGAGCGCCGTATAAGGGAGATTCGCCGGGATGAAAAGCCCTTTCGCGCCGCGCCTACCGATCGCGAAATTGCGGCTCGCGCTTTTCGACAAAGGCGCGCATGCCTTCCTTCTGGTCTTCGGTGGCAAACAGCGAGTGAAATACCCGGCGCTCGAACAACACGCCTTCCGACAACGGCACTTCGTCGGCACGATGCACCGCTTCCTTGATCGCCATCACCGTGATCATGCTCTTTTCGGCAATTTTCTGGGCCGCCGCCATGGCCTCGTCCATCAGCTTGCGCGCCGGCACCACCCGGCTGACGAGGCCTGCGCGCTCGGCTTCCTCGGCATCCATGAAGCGCCCGGTGAGGTTCATGTCCATGGCCTTGGCCCGGCCCACCAGCCGGGTCAGGCGCTGGGTGCCGCCCATCCCGGCCATGACCCCGAGATTGACCTCCGGCTGACCGAATCTGGCGGTATCGGCGGCGATGATGAAATCGCACATCATCGCCAGCTCGCAGCCCCCGCCCAGCGCGTAGCCCGCCACCGCGGCGATGATCGGCTTGCGGGTCTTCAGGATCGCCTTTTCTTCAGCGGTGAACAGGTCGCCCGCGAACACCTCGACGAAGCTCTTCTCGGCCATCATCTTTATATCCGCCCCGGCGGCGAAGGCCTTTTCCGAGCCGGTCAGCACGATGCAGCGCACCTTGTCGTTTGCCTGCGCCTCGGCCAGCGCCCGGCCGAGCTCGCCCAGCAGCTCCATGTTCAGCGCGTTGAGCGCATCGGGCCGGTTCAGGCGGATCAGGGTGACGTGGTTGGAGGTCTCGACGATGAGGTTCTGATAGGCCATGTTTCCCGCCCGGTTGTTGCAGTCAACGCCGAGTCGTAAGCCCGCCCGGCGCATCGATCAAGTCATCTTTGGCATTGCGGGCAGTAGAAGGTCGAGCGTCCGCCCTGGGCGATTCGCCGGATCGTGCCGCCGCAGCCGGGGCGCGTGCAGGGCGCGCCCTCGCGGCCGTAAACCTGGAAAGCGTGTTGAAAATAGCCAAGTTCTCCGTCCGCCTGGCGGTAATCGCTGAGCGTGGAACCCCCGGCGGCAATCGCCTCTGCGAGCACGTCGCGGATAGCGCGCACCAGCCGGGCGATGCGCGCCGCTCCGATGCGTCCGGCCTGCCGCCCGGGGTGGATTGCGGCGCGAAACAGCGCTTCGCAGACATAGATATTGCCGAGGCCGGCCACGATTCGCTGGTCCAGCAGCGCGGTCTTGATCGCGCTCTTGCGCCCGGCGAGCGCCGCCGCCAGACCGGCTTCGTGAAAGCCGTTGCCCAGCGGCTCGGGGCCGAGAGCCGCGAGCAGGCGGTGCGAGGCGGCGGCATCGCTCGCCACCAGGTCCATCATGCCGAAGCGGCGGGCATCGTTGAACACCACCCGCACGCCGCCCTCGATATCCAGCGCCACATGATCGTGCTTCTCCAGCGGCGGATGGGGGGGGGTGCTGATCAGCAGCCGCCCGGACATGCCCAGATGCAGAAGCAGGGTCTCGCCAATCGAGAGATCGGCGAGGATGTATTTCGAGCGCCGCCGCAGCGCCGTGACCCGCGCACCTGTGAGCCGCGCCCCCATGCGCTCGGGAAACGGCCAGCGCAGACCCTCGCGGCGGATCGTCGCCCGCTCGATCACGCGCCCCTCCAGCACCGGCAAGAGGCCCCGGCGCACGGTTTCGACCTCGGGAAGTTCGGGCATACCCCCTCCTTTGTCCATTGTGCCCCGCAATCCGGCAAGATAAGAGGGGGCAGGCTCGCGGAAACGGTGCTCAGGATGACAAAAACTGACGAAAAGACCACCCATTTCGGCTATCGCACCGTCGCCGAGGAGGAAAAGGCCGGGCTGGTGCACGGGGTGTTCTCTTCGGTCGCCTCGAAATACGACGTGATGAACGACGCCATGTCCATGGGCATCCACCGGCTGTGGAAGGACGCGATGATGGACTGGCTCGCCCCGCGCCGGGGCCAGCGCCTGCTGGACGTGGCCGGGGGCACCGGCGATATTGCCTTTCGCTTTCTCAAACGCGCGCCGGGGGCGAACGCGGTGGTGCTGGACATGACCGAGGACATGCTCCTCGCCGGGCGCCGGCGCGCAGAGGCCGACCAGCTGGGCGAGCGCCTTGACTGGGTGGTGGGCGACGCCATGGCGCTGCCGTTTCCCGACAATGCCTTCGATGTCTATACGATCAGCTTCGGCATCCGCAATGTCACCCGCATCGCCGACGCGCTGGGCGAGGCATACCGGGTGCTGCGCCCCGGCGGGCGGCTGATGGTGCTGGAATTCAGCCAGCTGCCCAATCCGGGCCTGCAGAAGCTCTACGACCTATATTCCTTCAACGTGATCCCGAAGATGGGCCGGCTGATCGCCGGCGACGAAGAGAGCTATCAATACCTGGTCGAATCGATCCGACGCTTTCCCGATCAGGAGCGCTTCGCCGCAATGATCCGCGATGCAGGCTTCGGCGCGGTCAAGTACCGCAACCTGACCATGGGCATCGCCGCGCTGCATTCGGGCTGGAAGCTCTGAGATGCGCGGGCCCCACAATATCTGGCGGCTGATCCGCACCGGGGCCACCTTTCAGCGCACCGGCGCGATGACGGTGGTGCTCGATGCGCTGGACGCCCCGCCGGTCCTGCGCCTGGCCGCGCGCGTCGTCGGCTGGCCGTTCTCCTTTCTCGGGCTCAGGGGCGACCCGGCCCTGCCGCCGATCACCCGGGCACTCACCGCGCTCGGGCCGGCCTATATCAAGTTCGGCCAGATCCTCTCGACCCGGCCCGACGTGGTGGGCGCCGAACTGGCCGAACAGCTGACCTGGCTGCAGGACAAGCTGCCGCCCTTCCCCCTCGCCACCGCCCGCGAGATGGTGGCCGAGGAGCTTGGTGTGGACGTGGACGAGGTCTATTCGGAATTTTCCGAGCCGGTAGCCGCCGCCTCCATCGCCCAGGTCCACCGCGCCCGCATCCGCGAAAGCGGCGAGGAGGTGGCCGTCAAGGTGCTGCGGCCGGGGATCGAGCGCGCCTTTCGCACCGATCTCGACGCCTTTCACTTCTCCGCCCGGGTGATCGAGACCCTGCTGCCCTCGACCCGCCGCCTGCGGCCCTCGGACGTGGTGGCGCATTTCGAAAGCGTGGTGATGGGAGAGCTGGACCTGCGGCTGGAATGCGCCTCGGCCTCCGAGTTCCGCGAAAACACGAGGGGCGATGCCGGCCTCGTCGTGCCCGAGGTGAAATGGAGCCTGTCCGGCCGCCGGGTGATGACGCTGGGCTGGGCCGAAGGCATCGCCGCCAACGAGCTTGAAGCCATCGCCGCCGCCGGACTCGACATGGCCGACCTCGCACGGCGAGTGCTGCAGCTGTTTCTCAGCCATGCCCTGCGCGACGGGCTGTTTCACGCCGACATGCACCAGGGCAACCTCAAATTCGCCCCCAATGGCGATATCATCACCGTCGATTTCGGCATCATGGGCCGGCTCGACGAATATACCCGCCGGGTCTATGCCGAGATCCTGCACGGCTTCATCCGGCGCGACTACCGGCGCGTGGCCGAGGTGCATTTCGAAGCCGGCTATGTGCCGGCCGACCAGGATATCGACGAATTCGCCCGCGCGCTGCGCGCCGTGGGCGAGCCGATCTTCGGCATGAACGCCACCAATATCTCCATGGGCAAGCTGCTGGCGCATCTGTTCGAAGTGACCGAGAAGTTCGGGATGCAGACCCGCACCGAACTGATCCTGCTGCAGCGTACCATGATCGTGGTCGAGGGGGTCTCCCGCTCTCTGGACCCGGATGTGAATATCTGGCAGGTCGCCCGCCCGGTGGTCGAGGAATATGTGCGTACCTTCCTCGGGCCCAGCGCCATGTTGCGCGATCTGGTCCGCACCGCACAGGTGCTTGCCCGGTTCGGACCGAGATTGCCGGAGCTTGCCGAAGCAGCGCTGATCCGCCAGTCCGAAACGCCTGTACAGACACCATCCGCCAGCGTGGCCCGCTCCCTGGGCCTCGTCGCGCTTGGCGGCGGGCTGGTGCTGGGCGCGGTCTGGCTCGCAGCATTGCTCTGACCGCACCCCGGCAGATATCCCTCGCGCCGGCGTCAGATGCCCGGATCGCGCAGGGCGGAGACCGAACTGGCCGGCACCTCGACGCCCCCCCGCAGGAGAAGGACGGTCTCACCGTCCCGGATACGTGCCTCGGCAATCTGCGCGTAATGCTCGACATCGTCAGTCGCAATCACTTCACCGCGCGCATAGCTCTCCAGCGAGAAGCTGTAGCGCCCGGACGCTCGGGCAGCCCCGCTCTGACCCGGCCAGGAAAGGGGCTGACCGGACAGCGCCACCGGCAGCTGCTCCACCACATTTCCGCCGGAATCCCGCACTACCAGCACCGCCTCTTCCGCCGTGCTGGCGGGCTTGGGATACAGGGTCACCGGCGTACCGTCGAACTGGACCGGCGCGGCGACGCGTGCCTCCATGCCGACCCAGCCGGCCAACTGTGCCATTCCGGTCAGGTTCATCTGCTGGGCCAGACCCTCCAGCAGCTGGTTGGTCCGCACCTGCTGCTCCACTCCCGAAAAGGTGGCCAGCTGCACGGCAAAGTCAGTGCTTTCGAGTGGATTCAGCGGGTCCTGGTTTTCCATCTGTGTTGTCAGCATGCGCAGAAAAGTCTCGAAATCCGAGCTGATCATGGCCGGAGATTGCCCGACCCGGTCGGGTTGCCGGGCGGAGGAGGTGGGGGCTCCTGCGGGCTGGCTTGCGGGTATTACTTCCATGTTGCTTCTCATGCTCCTTCAGAGACGAATATCAATGCCGGCATCCGCCGTACCGCCGGAGAGGCGGCGCGGAGGGCTCATGTCTTCAGGCGGGGAAGAATGAGGCTCCGACGTGCCATCCCCGGTCTGCAACTCGGGCCCCGGCCCATGGCCATATCCGAAGCCTCCCTGCCGCGCCCCCTCCTGTCCGAAGCCGATATTGACCTCGCGATAACCGATATTGCGCAGTTCCTGAGTCAGGGTTTCGATATGGCGGCGCATCAGGTCGAGGGTTTCCGGGCGTTCGATGGTCAGGGAAACCGTCATGCTGCCATTCTGACCGTGAAACTGCAAATGCACGCGCCCCAGCTCCTCGGGGCTGAGCGTCAACGCAACGGAATCTCCCGGTCGGCCCTGAGCCGCGGCGACTACCTGCAAACTGGCGTGGCGGGCCAGCGCCTGCTCCGCGCCCGGAGCGCCGCCTGATGCAGGCACCGCAGACGGCAGCCGCTCGGCACCGGCCTGCCGCCCGTCCACGAACTCCCCGCTAAATGCTGCAAGCGGGCCGGGGGGCGTGGTGACATTCCGTTCGGAGCCTTGTCCGGCCACCGAATCGACAATGCCCACAGCGCTGGCAACCTCTCTCTGGGTAGCCGCCGCCTCATCCATGGCTTCCATCGCACCCATCCCCGCAATCGCGTCACCGTGGCCCGGGGCCGGCTGCGCCATGACGACCGTACTTTCCGGACGGGACCACGCCACCGGCATGGCTGTATCCGAAACCCGGCTGCCCGGAAGCGGCGCCTCGGGCGCCCGACCCGGCCCGGCAGCTTCTCCCGAAAGCGGGAAGGATGCAGGACCCCCGGCTTCGGGCAGCCCTGAAATGCCCCGCGCGAAAGGCAGCGCCTCCTGCCCGACCGGCACCCCGGAAAGCACCCCCCCGTCAGGCCGCCCCGTAGCGGCTGAGCCCGGAAGCGGCGTCCCTGACGTCCCCGGCATCCCCGACATGCCCGGCGGCACGGAGCCGGGCGAAACTGCGGCAAGGGAATCCCCCGGTCGTACCGCGATATTCGCCCCGGCCCCGCTCTCCATGCCGGCATTCTCCGAAACCCGGCTGCCCGGAAGCGGCGCCTCGGGCGCCCGACCCGGCCCGGCAGCTTCTCCCGAAAGCGGGAAGGATGCAGGACCCCCGGCTTCGGGCAGCCCTGAAA
>JALTZY010000076.1 GCA_027045905.1 Paracoccaceae bacterium | reverse complement strand
TGCTCCCAACAGCGCCGGAACATGGCTTTCATTTCTCTCGGATCAACCCTTGCGCGTTTGGCCTGTCCGGCCTCTTGGCGGGTGTAATTACACGGATCGCGCGCCTCATGATCACCAAATCCTTCCGGCACGTCCCAGCCATGCGCACGGTACAAATCACGCGAAACATCCATGAGCTTGCGTTTGTAATGCGACAGCTTGATCGCCTTCATCCGATGCGCATCAATCCGCGACCAGACACAATGGGCGTGGCGGCGACCGAGCTTTTCATGAAACACGACCACGCGGGGCTGGCCCGTCAGGCCGAGCTTTTTCTCCACTGCTGCAATGGCATTCTCAAATATCTCCACGGGCACCGACGGCCCTGGTGGAGGGTTTAACGACAGCGAAAACAGATATTTCCGACATTGCGTGCCGCCCGAAATTGCCTCAGCTTCAGCAAAAGCTCCGAGCAGATTATCGGCGACGAAGCCTTCAATCGCATGCACACTCACATGATCGTTGTCGCGCGGATTGAGCAGGTGCCGGGCCAGTTCCGCCCCATGCCCACGTTCATTTCCCTCCAGGATCATTCCCGTTTCCCAAGCGCCTGCATCAGGAGCGCGCGCAGCTTGAGCACATGGGCATAAGCCTCGGCGATCTGCACCTTTTCCGTCTCACCGACGATGAGCGCCCCGATATTGGCGTGATAGGCAAGCTGATTGAGATTGCTGGCAATGCGCGACTGCCCGAGCAGGGCCAAAGCTTCAGCGGCTGCCCTCTTGTCCGCCACCACGTTCCTTGGCCGTGACTTGCGCCGTTTCTCTTCGCGGGCAAACAGGCAGGTCCGAATGTAAGCTGAAAGCGTCATTCCCGCCGCCAGTTCTTCCAGCCGCTCCCGCTCCTTTGGCGTCAGACGCAAGGTCACCGGCGAAATCGCGGTCCGCTTGTCGGGTTTCTTCCCCCCGCCGCTCATATCGACGGCCCCTGCATTGGCTTGCGGCGCAAAGCGGCATCGGTATCGTGACCAGAACCACGCTCTTCGGCCTCCGAAGCCGCCGCCTCAAACGCACGCAACTTGTGAATAAGTTCCGGCTCAGCCTTGAGAACGCCTCCCCATTCCTCTAACTCATCTAAAAGAGAAACAAGCGATGCAGGTTCTAGTTCCGTCTGGTCATCTGCACCAAAACAGACATTGCTGTCTGTGATCCCCCCCTAATGCCTTGAATGGTAAGGATATTTGTGGGGTTCTGGCGCCCTTTTCCGGTCATGTCGAATTTGGATGCGCTCCGCGAAGGTCGGCTTGGCGCCATGCAGTGCAGGGTGGTATGGCCTGTTTCTCAGAGTTTCCAAGGGTTTGCGAGGAAAGTGAGGGCCTGTTGGCGGCTCTCGTCGCCTTCATCGGTGTGATCCATCGGCAGCGGTGCGCCGGGACCTTGTGCTTCCAGCTTTGCCGCAGCGCATGCCATTTGCAACCATTCTCTGCGACACGGGCGGTCTTGCCGCAAGGCGGATGCGGGGCGGTTTGACTTGTGCGCGCCCGGGCGTATAGTTCGGGGCAATGATCCGGGAAATCCGGGCGTGATCGGACGTATCGAGGCAGTTTCGCGAGCAGTCGAGTGAGCAATTCCATGCAGAATCCCTATCAGGGCTTCCCCCCGCGCGCCTTCTGGCGCAAGGCGGTGGGCGAGCTCTCCCCCTTCGCCATCGGCGGGCTGTGGCAGCCCAAATTCCCGGTGCGCCCGGCGCATCGCATCGTCACCGCCGGGTCGTGTTTCGCCCAGCATATCGGCAAGGCGCTCAAGGCGCGCGGTTATCGCTGGCTGGATGCCGAGCCGGCCCCGGCGCTGATGAAACCCGAGGATGCGCAAAGCTTCAACTATGGCATTTTCAGCTTCCGTACCGGCAATATCTACACCACCCGGATGCTGCGTCAGTGGCTCGAACAGGCTTTTGGCGAGGGCGATGGCCCGGGCGAGGTCTGGCAGCAGGGCGGGCGCTTCTTCGACCCGATGCGCCCGGCGATCGAGCCCGGGGGCTTCGCCTCGCGCGCGGAACTGAACGCCGCGCGCAGGGCCACCCATGCGGCGATCCGGCGGGCGGTGAAGGAGGCCGATCTGTTCGTCTTCACCCTCGGCCTCACCGAAAGCTGGGCCAATTGCGAAACCGGGCTCGAATATGCCTCCTGCCCCGGCACCGTCGCGGGCACCTATGACGCGCGCAGGCATGTCTTTGTCAACCACCGCCCGGAGGCGATCGAGGCCGACCTGAAAGCGGCGCTCCAGATCATGCGCGCGGCCAATCCGGCGCTGCGGGTGCTGCTCACGGTGTCGCCGGTGCCGCTCACTGCCACCGCCAGCGGCGGTCATGTCCTGCCTGCCACCACCTGGTCCAAGTCGGCCCTGCGCGCGGTCGCCGGCATGGTGGCGGAGGATCACGATTTCGTCGATTACTTCCCCTCCTACGAGATCATCACCGCGCCCGCCTTCCGCGGCATGTTCTACGCGCCGAACCAGCGCTCGGTGATCCCTGAGGGGGTGGATTTCGTCATGCGCAATTTCTTCGCCGATCAGGAAGCGGCCTTTGGCAGGCAGCCCCGGGCGGCCCGTCGCGCCAGAAAGGCGGGCGCCTCCACGGGCGCCATCAAGTGCGAGGAGGAGCTGCTCGATGCCTTCGCAGGCAAATAAGCCGGCAGGCGGCCGGGTCAGCGACGAGATCTGCGTCTTTGGCGACAGCCATCTGGGCGCGGTCAAGCGCGCCTGGGATGGAGGGATGATCGAGACCGGCGGGCGCGGCCTGCGCTTCTGGGGGGCGGACGGGCCTTCCTTTCGGGCCCTGCGCTGGCGCGATGGCCGGATCCGCCCCGATCCCGACGTGCGCGGCCTGGTGCTGCAGATATCCGGCGGGCTCGACAGCCTGGGGCCGGAGGATTTCGCCGGCTACATCTTCTATGGCGCCCGCCTGCGCGCGCAGGAGTTCTTCAAGGCCGTTCTGGAGCACGAGAGCCGCCCCGAGGGCTTTCTCTCCGAAGCAGCGATGCAGGTGCTGCTGAAGGGCTGGACCGAGTCGACCCGCGCCTGGCGCCTGGCCCGGGCATTCGCTCGCCGTGGCGCTGCGGTGGTGTTCGTGCCGACCCCGTTTCCGCTGCAGGGAGTGGCCGACAGGGAGCGCGAGCGCGAGCGTCTGGCGGTGCGCTCGAGCAAGGCTGCGCGGGCGCGCCTGTGGGAGCGGCTGGTGGCGGCTGCCGCAGAGGCCGGCTTTGCCCTGCTGCCCCAGCCCGAAGACACCGTGACCGCCAACACCCTGACCAGGAACGATTTTGCCGGGGAAAACGCCGGCGATACCGGGGACTGGGTGCACACATCGCCCGAATATGCCGCGCGCATGGTCACCGCCGCGCTGGCAGTGCTGAGCGAGCAGACCCCCGCAAAGGCGGACGCCCCCGCCCTCTGACGGCGCGCCGGTCGCAGCCGGGCTTGCACTTGCGCGCCCGAATGCGTATCTGAGGCCTGACTCTCCAGAGGCAGACGAAAGCATGGCCATGACAAACCCGTTTCAGTTCATCCAGCAGGTGCGCGCCGAAGTCAGCAAGGTGGTGTGGCCGACCCGCCGCGAAGTGATGCTGACCACGCTGATGGTGATGGCCATGGCCACGCTGACGGCGATCTTCTTTTCGCTGGTCGATCTGCTGATCCGCTCCGGGCTGAACGTGGTGCTGAACCTGGCCGGATGAGCCGCCCGCTCCCCGGGGAGCGCTGCCGGATCGTGCAGCGCGGGCAGGACCGCGTGGGGCGCGATGCGGGCTAGTATGGTCTTGATATTGCGCGCCTGCGGGGGTATCCCGAGGCAATTCCCCGGACAGTGTGAAGCGAATCAGGCCCCGCGCCGCTCGGTTGTCGTCCGGGGGGCGAGGGAGTCCCGGTGGGCAACCCGCCGACATGAATGGAAATCGTGGCGGGCGACCGCCGCTTGGGCAAGGCAGGACGAAGATGGCGAAACGGTGGTATTCGGTAAGCGTGCTCTCGAACTTCGAAAAGAAGGTCGCCGAGCAGATCAGGGCGGCCGCCGCTGAAAAGGGGCTCGAGGACCAGATCGACGAGGTGCTGGTGCCCACCGAAGAGGTGATCGAGATGCGCCGCGGCAAGAAGGTCACCACCGAGCGCCGCTTCATGCCCGGCTATGTGCTGATCCACATGGAAATGTCCGACGAGGGCTATCACCTCGTCACCTCGATCAACCGCGTCACCGGCTTCCTCGGCCCCCAGGGCCGCCCGATGCCGATGCGCGATGCCGAGGTGAATGCGATTCTGAACCGGGTCGAGGAGACCGAACAGGCTCCGCGCACCCTGATCCACTTCGAGGTGGGCGAAAAGGTCACCGTCACCGACGGGCCCTTCGAGGGCTTCGACGGCATGGTCGAAGGCGTGGATGACGAAAACCAGCGCCTCAAGGTCTCGGTCTCCATCTTCGGCCGTGCCACCCCGGTCGAGCTGGAATATACCCAGGTCAGCAAGGCGGGGTAGGTCCGCCTCGCCCGCCGGTCGCCGGTTTGCGCGGCAGGTATCGCTGCTTGAAGCCGCGCGGGGAATTGTCGGGGAGGAAATTGTCGGGGACCGCCCGCAGGCCGGGCAGGACGGCGGGGCGGTACGCAGGCAGCGGGTCAATCCGTCGCCCGGGGCGCGATGTGACGGCGCGCTTGAGCGCGCGGTTTCGCCTCAGCCTTCGCGCGCCCAGAGGTTGCGCACCAGTATGCCTGCATGTTTCTCGATCGACTCGGCGGCGGCCAGCGCGAGATCCTCGCGGTAGCGTCCGGCGATAAGCTGCACGCCCACCGGCAGGCCGTGGGCCAGCCCCACCGGCACCACCGCCGCGGGCAGGCCCAGGTGGTTCATGGTGCCGATATAGCGCCCGGCGTCGCGCCACATCTCCAGCACCCGTTCGGGACCTTCCAGGTCTTCGCGAGCGCCAAAGGTCTTCTGCACCACTACCGGCGCCAGGATCACCGGATATCGCTCGAGCAGCAGCGACCAGTTGCGAATGTGGCGCGAACGCTCGGCCAGCGCTTGCATGTAGCCGGGCAGGTCCAGCTTGCGGGCATGGGCGAGGTAGCTGTCGAGCACCCTGTTGAAATCCGGCGAGGCGACGGCGCGCATCGCCTCTTCCTGCAGGGTGCGGATTTCGGCCATCAGGAGGGCGAACCAGTTGTCCCAGCCAGCTTCCAGCTCGGGGACTTCGATTTCCTCCACCACATAGCCCTCGCCGGCGAGGTGTTCGGCGGCCCTGCGGATCACGGCCATCACTTCAGGGTCCGGGCGCATGTCGGCGCTGACCGGCGCGACCCCGATGCGTAGCGGCCCGTCGGGGCGGGCACCGGTGAGTGGCGCGGGCACCCACCAGGGGTCGCGCGCGTCGCTCTGGCGCATCACCTCGAGCGCCAGCCTGAGATCGGCCACAGAACGCGCCATCGGCCCCTGGACCGAGAACAGCTGTGCGGCGATGGGGCGCTCGGCGCTCGCGGTTTCGTTGAAGGCCGGCACCCGCCCCAGGGTCGGGCGGATCGTGGCCACGCCGTTGCAGTGTGC
>JALTZY010000075.1 GCA_027045905.1 Paracoccaceae bacterium | reverse complement strand
CCATCAGCTGGTGGCGCAGATCGAGCGCCGCGGTGGGCTCGTCGAGCAGCATCACCTGCGGGGCGCGAAACAGCGTCTGGGCGAGGAACACCAGCTGGCGCTGCCCGCCAATACCATCACCTCGGCCGTGACCCCGCGCCAGTGGGCCAGCGCATAGACGATGGCCGAGGCCAGCCCCGCCGCGGCAAAGGCGGCCACCGGGATGGTCAGCGCGGGCACCAGCGGCAATGCCAGCCCGAACAGGATCGCAACCGCCGCGCCGAACCCCGCCGCCGCCGAAAAGCCCAGCGTGTAGGGGCTGGCGAGCGGATTGCCGAGGATCGTCTGCATCTCGACCCCTGCGATGCCGAGAGAGGCCCCCACGATCGCCGCCATCAGCGTCATCGGCAGGCGGATCGCATGAACCACCGCCGCCACCATCGGATCGGCCGCCCCGGGCGCCACCAGTGCGCCGAGCACGTCGAACACATTGAGGAAAGCCGGGCCGACCAGCAGGTCGAGCACCGTGATGGCGGCCAGAAGCACCGCCAGCACGGCAAGCCGGATCGCCCGCCGGCGCATGGGATCGCGCACGGGTTCGCCCGCAGTGCCGCGCCTGGACGCGACACCGGACACCTCCGGCGCAAATGTCTTTGTCTTGCTCATGGCATATGCGGGCCGGGCACGCGCGGCACCCGACCCTCTCCCCGCTCAGAGTTTCAGCATGAAGACGCCATCGGCCTCGATCGGCAGCCAGGTCTTGTAATAGTCCTGCAGGTTCTTCAGAGGATCCACATCCTCGAACGCCTGCGGATAGAGCTGCTTGGCGATATATTGCAGATAGGTGATGTCATAGAGCGTGCGCGTGCCGCCGTGATAGACCGCATGCACCTGACCGTTCTTCACCGCATCCAGCCCGCTCCAGCCCGGGCGCTTGAGGTAGGCGGCCATGCGTTCGCGCGTGACCTCGGGCTTCTGGCCGAAGCCCATCACCACCGCCTTGGGCCGGTTTACCCAGTCGGAGCCCGCGAAAAAGATCGCCTGCGGGTTCGAGGCCAACACATATTCAGGGTTGAGCGGCCCCCGCCCGACCTGCCCCTTGGCGATGTTGATGCCGCCGGCGGCCTCGATCACGCCGCCCCACATGCCCTTGCCGTAGGAGTTGCCGTACTCATCCGGCCCCTTGTTGCCAAGCTCGAGATAGACCCGCGGCGCCTTGGCACCCTCGGCCTGCGCCTTGGCAACCCGGTCCCTGACGTCGTCAACGGCCCCCTGGTAGCTGTCAGCCAACTGCCGGCTGCGGCCAACAGCCTCGCCCCCCAGAAGGCGGCCGAGAAGCTGCGTGCTGGCCACATGTTTCTCGACGGTCTGGGCATTGTAGTCGGCAACGACCACCGGAATGCCGGCCGCCTCCAGCTTCTTCACGCCGTCGCCCAGCCCCTTGAACTGCCAGGCGGCGAGAATGGCCACATCCGGGCGCGCGGCAACGGCGGTTTCCACCGAGAAGGTGCCCCCCGAAACCTCGCCCACGTCGATCAGCTTTTCCAGCCGCGGCTCGACCGCGACATAGCGCTTCCATTGCGAATTGCGCCAGCCCTCCCAGGCCTCGCGCGAGATCGCCACCACGCGGTCATAGGCATTCCGCCCGCCAATGGCCCAGAAATCCTCGAAATAGAAGCCCAGCAGGATCCGTTGCGGATCGAGCGGCACCTCGACCTCGCGGCCCAGAACGTCGGTCAGGGTCTGTGTGCCCCTGGCGAGCGCGGGGGTGAACAGGGTGGTTGCGGCGGCCGCGGTGGCGGCGCCGAGAAAGGTTCTGCGTTTCATGGTCTCTTTCCTTGCAGATGAAAATGTCGGTTGCGGGCGCGGCAGGGCCGGCCCGGTCGGTTCGATCACATTTTCAGGTGCAAGGTGGCGCGCGGCTCTCGAACAATTGCTCCGAGGTCGAGCCGGCGAACTGGCTGGCCATGTGCCGGGACAGACGTCCGATCAGCATGGCTTCGGGGGCTATCGGCGCGGTCGCGGGCCTTGTCACCTGCCCTACACCGCCGAGCTGCGCGCCCCATGGGCACTTGACCGTCTCGGGGGGCGTCTTGACGGGCTTTCCGTCTTTCGAAAGCGTGATCGTCTTCAGCTCGCTTCCGGTGCAGATGACGATGGTCCGCAACTGACCCCCGGCCGCCGAGGTGGCAGTCAGCGCCGGCAGGGCCAGCATGAAGGCCTGGATGCCCGTCCAGGCGATCGCCGCCGCCAGTTGCATGGCGGCGGCAAGGCGATATGTGTGCCCTCGCGTCAACGCCCGGCTCTGATCAGGCGGCCGGCGCGTACAGCCGCGCGCTCAGAAGGCCGAACGTGCCCGCCCCCTCGCGCAGGCGCTTGGCCAGTGCCAGCACGGCCAGGTCGATCACCGGCTCGATGGCGATCACCACCGCATAGGCGGCGCCGAAGGTGGCGATGTCGGCCAGCGTCGCGGCGATGAACCCCTCGCCCCACAGCACCCAGAAGGCGACCCAGGCCACCGTTGCCGCCTGGAAGGCCAGCGACAGGCGCAGCACCTGCCCGTAGCTCAGCTCCACATAAGGAGTGGCGGGGGCGATCGTCCGCCGCGCCACCATCTGCAGCGCGATCAGCGCGCCGACCAGCGTGGTGGCGTTCATGCCGAACTGCGGCAGATCGGCGGGCGAGAACAGAAGCCCCGAGACCAGCAGCCCCAGCAGCATGCCCACAGCCGCCGGCCCCGCCCCGAACAGCAGGAACAGGGTCGAGCCGAGGATCAGGTGCACCTCGGACACCCCGGCCGAGAAATGCGGCAGGATCTGGAAGAACGAGAACACCAGCCCGCCGGTCACCGCCGACCGGGCCAGGAACGCGGCCAGCGAGCTTTCGCGGATGGTCTGAAGGGCCATTTTGGCGGTCAGGCCCAGACCGGCCGCGCCGGTGACATAGCCCAGGGCGAGTTTGGCACCGTTTACGACGCCCGGTTCGATATGCATGTATCTTCTCCTTCGCACCCAACGTGCATTGTGGCCCGGGCAGCCCCGGGCGGTTCCATCTGAACGGGCAGGTCTCCTGGCTGGCGCGTCCTCGCCGGCCCCGCCTTCCCGGATGGCTCCAGTGGCATGATGGGGCACGGCTCTTCGCCGACAGTTGCGTGGGCAGCCCGGTCGCCGGGGGCATCCGCCCCGGCGCCGTGTTCCCTGTTGCCTTGCACCCCGAAGGGCGCAAACCCGATGGCCCGAGATTACAAGTGGACGCAGCGCCGGCGCAACCTCCGAGTGCCGTCCCGCTCGCCTTGCGACAGATCACCGCGCTTGTTCGCGGTCTGGCGCGGGCTTATGTGAATCAGCACGCTGGAAATCAGCAGCGCATAAAAGCGGATAAAGGAAACGAACGATGAGAAACCTTCTTGCAATCCTCCTGGCCTGCGCGCCGTTTGCCGCCCTCGCCGGGGAACGTGGCGTGCCTGGCGCGCATTTCGTCGAAAACTGGGACCTGGATGGCGATGGTCAGGTCACGGCGGCGGAGATGACCGAAAGGCGCAGCGACGTGTTCTACAGCTTCGACAGCGACGAGGACGGTGTCCTGACCGCCGCGGAATACGCGGATTTCGACGCCGCGCGCAAGGCCGACATGGAGGGCAAGGCCGAACATGCGGGCGGCAGGATGAACAGGGTGCAGGCCGGCATGCAGATGGAATTCAACGATGTCGATGGTGACGGTGTCGTCACCCGCGAGGAGTTCCTGGGGCAGGTCGATGCCTGGCTGGCCTCGATCGACCGCAACGGCGACGGGGTGATCACGACCGCCGACTTCGGCCCCAGGGGCTGAGCGCTTCCAATGCCGCACTCGGTGCGATCGTCGACTCCGGCGACGCACGCGACTGCACCATCGGTGGCGACATGCCACACTTGTCCTCCTGCTGTGCCCGCCCGTAAATAGCGTGCCGAACCTGGGTGGACCTGCGTAAGAATGAACCGGCTGCAGCAAAAGCTTCTGTTGCTGCTGCTCGTCATCGCCATTGGCGGCGGGGTCGGGCTGCGCCGTATTGCCGAGATCACCGCAGCCCCGCAGCAGGCGCGCATCGAAGCCTTCGTGCTTGCCGGCGGCAGCCGCGCCGATCTGTGCCGCGATGCCGGCCTGGCCGACCCCACCCAATTGCCCTGCGAAGCGTGCAAGCTGCTGCAGGCGGCCACCCTGCCCGGTCCGGCGGCACCCGCCGCGATCCCGGCCGTCTTGCGCGTGCGTCTTGTCGCGCGCGACCCGGGGCACCTGTGACGTGCTCCCCAAAGAGTCCGCGTTTATAGGTCAGCACTGTTCAGGTTTTGGTCCATGATGGACCGGTTAGCATATTCCCATGGTGTCAGGCCACCCAGACTCGAATGCGGGCGGTGCCGGTTGTAGTCGTCGCGCCATGCCGCAATCAGATGGCGGGCATGTTGCAGAGTGTCAAACAGGTGCTCATTGAGGCATTCGTCGCGCATCCGACCGTTGAAGCTTTCCACAAAACCATGTCTCACATGGGCTTGCCGGGGGCGATGTAGTGCCATTCGACCTTGCGGTCCTCCTGCCACTTGAGGATGGCATTCGAGGTCAGTTCCGTCCCATTGTCGCTGACCACCATGCAGGGATAGCCACGGGCTTCGGCAATCCGGTCCAGCTCCCGCGCCACCCGCTCGCCCGACAGTGAGGTATCGACCACGGCCGCCAGGCACTCCCGGCTGAAGTCATCGATCACGTTCAGGATCCGCTAGCGGCGGCCGTCTGCCAGAGCGTCGGACATGAAGTCCAATGACCACCGCTGGTTCGGTCCCTGCGGGATTGCCATCGGTGTTCTGGTACCCACGGCACGCTTGCGGCCACCGCGCTTGCGCACGCTCAGCCCTTCTTCGCGGTAAATCCGATACAGCCCTCCGCCCTATAATCGATCCACCGGATCGATTTCTTCACGGGCTCCGATCCAGTTCACATGCCAGCCCTCTCGTTTCAGCAGGATGTGCCGCCGCCGATAACCAAATCGCCGCCGTTCGGCAGACAGCTTGCGCAACCGTTCGCGCAGATCCTTGTCCAAGGGCCTCTTGGGCTTGCGCCGGTAAACCCGGGGACTGATCCCCGCCAGGGCGCAGGCGCGACGCTGGTTATAGCCCTTCTCCTTCATGGCCCAGTCCACGGCCTTGCGCCGTGAACCAGGCCTCAGAAGTTTTTTCCGAGCATCTCTTTCAGAGTGGCCTCATCCATCATCTGTTCGGCCAGCAGCTTCTTCAGCTTCGCGTTCTCCGCCTCCAGCACCTTCAGCCGTTTGGCATCCGACACCTCCATGCCGCCATACTTCGAGCGCCACTTGTAAAACGCCGCATCGCTGATCCCGTGCTTGCGGCACAGATCAGCCGCCTTCGCACCAGCCTGGTGTTCCTTCAATATCCCGATGATACGCTCTTCGCTGAAACGGCTTCTCTTCATTGTCTGAACCGGCCCCCATTTCGACCGGACACCTACGCCCAACCAAGGAGGGCTTAGGCACAGGCTTAAGCATATGCTCATGTCCGATGTTGAGATCATCACCGATGGTGGTCGTCGCCGCCGCTGGTCG
>JALTZY010000074.1 GCA_027045905.1 Paracoccaceae bacterium | reverse complement strand
AACGGGAAAGCCCCCAGACAGGCGATCATCGCCGTAACGCGCAAACTCCTCGTCATCCTCGACGCGATGATCCGCGAAAACAGACCATGTCAGACCGCGTAAACAACTCACTTGCCCGCCGGAGGCATGAAATCTCCCGCACCAGCGCGCCTCATTCACCGCCCCCCGCCAAAGCTGCGCAACCGCACCTCGCCATTGCGCCGGATATCCATATAGAAAAGATTGATATCGGATTCGTGGTAATCGCCCCCCTCGTGACCATAGCCCGGGGGCGCCGGCGCGATCTCCAGCAGGCCGTCCCGGCAGCGCGCCCCCACAAGGCCCGGCTCGATCCGGTCGAAACTGTCCGGCACCCCGCCCAGATGCCGGCGCGCCGGCACGAAGGCCTCGTCCATGCGCCAGCTGAGCGGGTTGACGCAGACCGGCCGGCCCCGGGCCTCGCCGGTCAGCAGCTGAGGCTCCGCCCCCCGCGCCACCGTCGCCCAGGTGACGAAGCACCCGGTCTGCGCCGCGCGCCGGCAGGGGGCGAGGCCCGGGATCTGCGCCGCGCCGATCCGTTCGCCGACCAGATAGGCCACCACCAGGATGCGCTCCAGCCGGCGCGCGCGGTAAAGCTCTCCGAGCAGTCGCACCGCCATCTGCGTGCCCTGGCTGTGGGACAGGATGATCAGCGGCCGGCCCCGGTTGTAATGATCGAGATAATGGATAAACGCCGCCCTCACATCCCCATAGGCGGTGTCAGAGACCCGCCGCTGCACCGACTGCGAGCGCAGATAGGCCCAGAGGCTGGCCTGGCGATAGTAGGGCGCATAAATGCGGCCGACATTGTTCAGGCTGCTGGCCTGCGAGGTCAGCAGATAGGTCGCCACGTCGCGCCGGTAGCCGGGATCGTCCACGAAAGCGTTGAGCGACCAGAGGCCGGCAAAGATCGTGGGATAGATATAAAAGACATCGGCGGCGGCTTCGCCCTGACGGTCGGCCAGCGCCGGGTCGGGCACCGCCATGGACGGATTGCGCCGATCCGGCAGGGCGGCCCAGGCGCGCGGGTCGGAATAGTCCGGCGCCTGCCCGCCGGCCAGAAGCTGGCCCGGAAGCACGAGTGCCAGAAGACAGGTCGCCACCCGGCCCGGCCACATGCACCTCTTCGCCATCCTCTCACGCTCCATCCCGATCCTGCCCGCGCTCATGCTTGCCGCGATGCGGTCCCGAAGCGGAAACTTTCCGCAAAAGCCCTCCCGGTCGCTCCGCCCCACCTCTCCCCTGCGGGGCGTCTGGGCACGGAAACGATTTTTCGCAGAAAAACCGGAGATGCGAAAGCCCCGCCGGGGCGGGGCTTTCGGTGTCAGGTGGCGGCCCCGGGTCAGGGCTGTTCGTCGCCGCCGGTTTCCGGCAGGTCCACGAGGCCGCTGTCGGCCTCCTCCTCCACGTCCACCGGCTCGGAGAGGACGCCGCTGTCCTCGCCCTCGGGTGCGGCCAGCGCGGCCGCCGCTTCGGCTTCCCGACGCGCTTCCTCGATCACCTTCTGGTCGCGCTGGGCGGCGATGTGGCGGATTTTCTGGGTCGCCCCGCCGGTCCCGGCCGGAATCAGGCGTCCGACGATGACGTTTTCCTTCAGCCCCACCAGCCTGTCGCGCTTGCCCTGCACGGCCGCCTCGGTGAGCACCCGGGTGGTCTCCTGGAACGAGGCCGCGGAGATGAACGAGCGCGTCTGCAGGCTGGCCTTGGTGATCCCGAGCAGGATCGGCTCGCCGGTGGCCGGGCGCAGGCCCTTGGCGATCGCCTTTTCATTGGCGGCGTCGAACTCGGCCTTGTCCACATGCTCGCCCTTGAGCAGGGTGGTTTCGCCGCTGTCGAGGATCTCCCATTTCTGCAGCATCTGGCGCACGATCACTTCGATATGCTTGTCATTGATCTTCACGCCCTGCAGGCGGTAGACGTCCTGCACCTCGTCGATCATGTAATCTGCCAGCGCCTCGACCCCAAGCACCGACAGGATGTCGTGCGGCGCCGGGTTGCCGTCCATGATGTAGTCGCCCTTCTGCACGAAGTCGCCTTCCTGCACCGGGATGTGCTTGCCCTTGGGCACCATGTACTCGACCTTTTCCTGGGTCTCGTCCACGGGCTCGATGGCGATGCGGCGCTTGTTCTTGTAGTCCTTGCCGTAGCGCACATAGCCGTCGATCTCGGCGATGATGGCGTGGTCCTTGGGCCGGCGCGCCTCGAAGAGCTCGGCCACCCGCGGCAGACCGCCGGTGATGTCCTTGGTCTTGGCTCCCTCGCGCGGGATCCGCGCCACCACGTCGCCGGGGCGCACCTCCTGGCCGTCCTCGACCGAGAGGATCGCGTCCACCGACATGGTGTAGATCACCGGGTTGCCGGCATCGTTGCGCACCGGCTCGCCGTCTTCGCCGATCACGAAGATTTCCGGCTTCAGGTCGCTGCCCCTGGCGGCGGTGCGCCAGTCGGCGACGATCTTCTGGGTCATGCCGGTGGCGTCGTCGGTCTCTTCGCGCACCGAGATGCCGCTGATCAGATCGACGAACTTGATCCTGCCCCCCTTCTCGGCGATGATCGGCAGCGTGTAGGGATCCCACTCGAAGAGCTTGTCGCCCCGCTTCACCGTATCGCCATCGCCCACATGCAGCTTGGCGCCGTAGCCCGGCTTGTACACCGCGCGCTCGACGCCGTTCTCGTCGATCACGGCGACCTGCATGTTGCGCCCCATGACCACCCGTTCGCCGGCGGCGTTTTCCAGTACGCTGGCATTGCGGAAGGAAACCGTGCCGTCATGGCTCGCTTCCTGGAAGCTCTGCTGGGCACCCTGGGCGATGCCGCCGATATGGAAGGTGCGCATGGTCAGCTGGGTGCCGGGCTCGCCGATCGACTGGGCGGCGATGATGCCGACCGCCTCGCCGACATTGACCATGGTGCCGCGGGCGAGGTCGCGCCCGTAGCACATGGCGCAGACGCCATCTTCGGATTCGCAGGTCAGCGGGCTGCGGATGCGCATGGAGGCGATACCGGCCGCCTCGATCGCCTCGGCCATACGCTCGTCCACCAGTTCGCCGGCCGCGGCCAGAATTTCGCCGGTGCCCGGATCCACCACGTCCTCGGCCGCGACCCGGCCCAGGATGCGCTCGGAGAGCGAGGCGACCACCTCGCCGTCATTCACCGCCGTCTTGGCAGTGATCGACTTGTCGGTGCCGCAATCCTGCTCGCGCACGATGCAGTCCTGCGCCACGTCCACGAGGCGGCGGGTGAGATAGCCCGAATTGGCGGTCTTGAGCGCGGTATCGGCGAGGCCCTTGCGCGCACCGTGGGTCGAGTTGAAATACTCGAGCACGGTCAGGCCTTCCTTGAAGTTCGAGATGATCGGGGTTTCGATGATCTCGCCGGAGGGCTTGGCCATCAGGCCGCGCATGCCGCCGAGCTGCTTCATCTGCGCCGGGGAGCCCCGGGCGCCGGAATGGCTCATCATGTAGACCGAATTGGGCTCCATCTCGGCGCCGGTATCGTCCACGCGCACCGCCGACATCTCCTGCATCATCGCATCGGCCACCTGATCGGAGCATTTCGACCATGCATCGACCACCTTGTTGTATTTCTCGCCCAGGGTGATCAGGCCGTCCATGTACTGCTGTTCGAATTCCTTGACCTGCTCGCGCACGGAATCGACGATCTTCCACTTGCTTTCGGGGATCACCATGTCGTCCTTGCCGAAGGAAATCCCGGCCCTGAAGGCCTCGCGGAAGCCCATGGACATGATCTGGTCGCAGAAGATGACGCTCTCCTTCTGGCCGCAATAGCGATACACCGTGTCGATCACCTGCTGCACTTCCTTCTTGCGCAGCAACCGGTTCACCAGCGAGAACGGCGCCTTGGCATTGAGCGGCAGAAGCTGGCCGAGCAGGATCCGCCCCGGAGTGGTCTCGAAGCGCTGCATGACCTCGTTGCCCTCCTCGTCGATCTGCCTGAGGCGGGCGGTAATGCGCGAATGCAGGTGCACCACGCCCTCGTCCAGCGCCTGCTGCACCTCCTCGACACCGGCGAAGGCCATGCCCTCGCCCTTGAGCCCCTTGCGCTCCATGGTGACGTAGTAGAGACCGAGGATCATGTCCTGAGAAGGCACGATGATCGGCGCGCCGTTGGCGGGGCTCAGCACGTTGTTCGTGGACATCATCAGCACGCGGGCCTCGAGTTGGGCCTCCAGCGAGAGCGGCACATGCACGGCCATCTGGTCGCCGTCGAAATCGGCGTTGAAGGCCGAGCAGACCAGCGGGTGCAGCTGGATGGCTTTGCCCTCGATCAGCACCGGCTCGAAGGCCTGGATGCCCAGCCGGTGGAGCGTCGGCGCGCGGTTCAGAAGCACCGGGTGCTCGCGGATCACCTCTTCGAGGATGTCCCAGACCTCGGAGCGCTCCTTCTCGACCAGCTTCTTGGCCTGCTTGACGGTGGAGGAGAGGCCCTTGGCCTCGAGCCGCGAGTAGATGAAGGGCTTGAACAGCTCCAGCGCCATCTTCTTGGGCAGACCGCACTGGTGCAGCTTCAGTTCCGGCCCGGTCACGATCACCGAACGGCCCGAGAAATCGACCCGCTTGCCGAGCAGGTTCTGGCGGAAGCGGCCCTGCTTGCCCTTGAGCATGTCGGAGAGCGATTTCAGCGGGCGCTTGTTGGCGCCGGTGATGACGCGGCCGCGCCGGCCATTGTCAAACAGCGCATCGACCGATTCCTGCAGCATCCGCTTTTCGTTGCGCACGATGATGTCGGGCGCCCTGAGCTCGATCAGCCGCTTGAGGCGGTTGTTGCGGTTGATGACGCGGCGGTAGAGGTCGTTGAGGTCCGAGGTGGCGAAGCGGCCGCCATCGAGCGGCACCAGCGGGCGCAGCTCCGGCGGGATCACCGGGATCACAGTCATGATCATCCATTCCGGGCGGTTGCCGGATTCGATGAAGCTCTCGACGATCTTCAGCCGCTTGATGATCTTCTTGGGCTTGAGTTCGCCCGTGGCCACGGCCAGATCGGCGCGCAGCTGCTCGGCCTCGGCCTCCAGATCAATCGCCGCCAGCATCTCGCGGATCGCCTCGGCGCCGATATTGGCGGTGAAGGCGTCCATGCCGTAGAGGTCCTGGGCGTCCATGTATTCTTCTTCGCTCAGAAGCTGGCCGTAATTGAGGTCGGTCAGGCCGGGCTCGATCACCACGTAATTCTCGAAGTAGAGAATCCGCTCCAGATCGCGCAGGGTCATGTCGAGCATCAGTCCGATGCGGCTCGGGAGCGACTTCAGGAACCAGATATGCGCCACCGGCGCGGCAAGCTCGATATGGCCCATGCGCTCGCGGCGCACCTTCTGCAGCGTCACCTCGACGCCACATTTCTCGCAGACGACGCCGCGATACTTCATCCGCTTGTACTTGCCGCAGAGGCATTCGTAATCCTTCACGGGCCCGAAGATGCGGGCGCAGAACAGCCCGTCGCGCTCGGGCTTGAAGGTGCGGTAGTTGATGGTTTCCGGCTTCTTGATCTCGCCGAAGGACCAGCTCAGGATCCGTTCCGGGCTGGCCAGCGAGATGCGGATCTCGTCGAAGGTCTTCGGCGGGGTCAGCGGGTTGAACGGGTTGGTCGACAGTTCCTGGTTCATCTTGATGTCCTCACATTCCTGGATCGGGTGGAACGGGCCGGGCTTCCC
>JALTZY010000073.1 GCA_027045905.1 Paracoccaceae bacterium | reverse complement strand
ATCGGTGAACTCCAAAATCGTATCGTTTTTCATGTGACATATCCTTTTCTCTCTGAGAATCGCGGCGCGTCAACACCGCCATGATATGCCACCCAATCACCCCATCACCAACTTTCGGGCATTGCTCCGCTCAAACACGCCGAATACAACGGTTTTGCCATAGGCTCCCCGCCCGCGTTTGCCCTTCACACGGCGCGCGCCGAAGAAGCTTTCGTCGACTTCAATGATGCCGAACATCGGGCGTTGCGCCTCGCAGGCCAGCAGAATGCGCTCGCGTAAAGCGCGGTAATAGCGGTTCACAGTATTGCGGTTGAGGCCCGAAAGCTGGGCCGCCTGGATGGCCGTCAGATCGGCCGCAAAATACCGGACAATTTCGCGGATTTTCCTTTCTGAAACGCGGGAACGGCGTGCATATCTATTCTTCATGCTTTTACATAGCCTTATGGCAAATAACTGTCACTCAGCCAGGCATGACCCTTTCGATTATATAGAGGCCATAGGCAGGAAAGCCTGTGGGAGAGAAACGATAACCATCAACGCTACCATGGCCCGGCAGTTCGGTGACGGGCTGCCATCCGATACCGACCGCGCATCCGCGGATCAATTGCGGCAGTTCCTCGCCGCAGCGATGACGCGTGGTGAGGGTGAAGCCGGCATAACCGTTCCTTTCATTGACCCCAAGACCCGAAAAAAGGCGGAAGTGGTTCTGTCGCCATTGCTTGCAGGACTTTTCATTGATCTGTTACGCCACATTTGCGATGGCGAAGCCGTAACGTTGATCCCGGTCAGCAAGTTGCTTACAACCCAGCAGGCGGCGGATATCCTGAACGTCTCTCGGCCGCATCTGATCAAGCTTCTTCAAAGCGACGAGAACCCGAAAGGCATTCCATTCGAAATGGTCGGACAGCATCGCCGCATACGGGCTGTCGATCTTTTCGAGTTCAAACGTCAACGCGACGAAAGCCGCAAGCGGGCCTTGGACGAGTTGATGGCGGAAGATGCTGATCTGATCTGAAACGTGTTCGCAAACCGATTTACCGTTGTGATCGACGCCTGCGTCCTTGTACCTGTTCTGCCACGTAACATCATTCTTTCCTTGGCGTAGGCCGGGCTTTTTCGCATTCGCTGGACTGAAACCATCTTGGACGAATTCGAGCGAGCTCTTCGCGGCCGGTTGTTTGCCGATCGGGAAGATTCGGTGAAGATGGCAGCCAGACAGCGCGAGAGAATTGTAAAGGCATTCCCGGAGGCCATAGCGGATGGGCATGAAGCCTGCATTCAGATACCGGGTGACTTGCCGGATGAAAACGACCGACATGTCATCGCGGCCGCGATCAAATCCGGAGCTTCTGGCATTGTCACCGACAACTTGAAGGACTTCCCGGACCATGTGCTTCGTCCGTTCGACATCGAAGTGAAAAGTGCCGACAGTTTCATCGCCGATACCATCGACCTGCCGGAGGGGCATCGGGCGGCCATCGCGGCAATCAGGTCCATGCGCGAACGCCTCAAACGACCGGAAATGTCTCCCGAGCAGCTGTTGCTGAGAATGGAGCAGGCTGAGCTGCTTGCTTCGGTGAACATCCTCAAGGACCATCTTGATAGCCTTTAGGAGGTAGACCAATAAGTACCAAATGACGATTGCGGCCAGATGTGCTTTAGAGAGAAAGGTTGCCGGTCTTGCAGGCCTGCACCCTAGCCGCGCTGGCGCATCAGGCGGGCCTTCTGGCGGGACCAGTCGCGGCGGGCCTCGTCGGCGCGTTTGTCGTGGTGTTGCTTGCCCTTGCCGATGCCGATCTTGAGTTTCACCAGGCCCTTGTGGTTGAAGTAGAGCACCAGCGGCACGATGGTCATGCCCTTGCGCTGGGCAGCGTTCCAGAGCCTTGATATTTCACGCTTCGAGGCCAGCAGCTTGCGCTTGCGCCGCTCTTCATGGCCCCATGTCTTGGCCTGGGCATAGGGGGGGATATGGGCATTGACCAGCCACAGCTCCCCATCCTCGACCGCCGCGTAGCTCTCGGCGATATTGGCCCCGCCCTGGCGCAGGGACTTGACCTCGGAACCGGTCAGCACGATGCCGCATTCAAGCTCGTCCTCGATCGCGTAATCGCGCCGCGCGCGGCGGTTTTCGGCGATGACCTTGTAGTTCCTGTTGTCTTTCTTTCCGGCCATGAGGGCTCCACCAGATTCTGCTCCGACCGGCCAACTCTACATGCTCGCCGGGCATGTGCCAATCCGCCGCTGTATCCCCTCCAGAGCTATCGCATTTGGCCGATGGCCGGTCTTGCGAACTTGTCGGGCCATGCGCCCGCTTTCCTTGCTCGGGATGGGGCCGGTCTCGGGATGGGCTGGAGGCGGGAGGTCTGGCCCTGCGGCTTGCGGGAGATTGCGGGTCAGCCGACGGAGGGTCGCCGGTGGATATCTGGCGGAAAGCCGCGATCCATGACGGTACCGGCTCCTCATCGGAGCGTAAGAAACCTCGGAAATCCGGTCCATGCGAAGAGGCCGGACAGAATTCCGAATGCAGCCCCCTGGCGTCAGGCCCCATCAATCCCGCATGCACAGCGATGCGGATGCGGGCGCGAAATGTCAGGGGTTTTGCCCGCCGGGCAGGATGCCCCCCCTTTCCAGGGACGGAAAGCCCCCGAGATGAAGCGCCTGTGCCGCCCGCGGGGCTCAGGCGGAAGCGGCGGGCTTGCCGGCGCGTTCGGCGATTGCCAGCTGCGCGGCGGCCAGCCGGGCCACGGGCACGCGGAAGGGCGAGCAGGAGACATAATCGAAGCCCGCCGCCCGGCAGAAGGCGATGGATTCCGGATTGCCGCCATGCTCGCCGCAGATCGAGAGAGTCAGGTCCGGGTTGCTCGCGCGCCCGCGACTGGCGCCCAGAGTCAGAAGCTCGCCCACCCCCTCTTCGTCGAGCAGGTGAAACGGGTCTTCGGAATAGACCCCCTGGCGGACATATTCGCCCATGAAGCGCCCGGCATCGTCGCGCGAAAGCCCGTAGGTCATCTGGGTCAGGTCATTGGTGCCGAAGCTCAGGAAGGCGCAATGAGGCGCGATATCGCCGGCGCGCAGGGCCGCGCGCGGAGTCTCGACCATCACCCCGAGCCGGTAGGCAAACGCGGCCCCGGTCTCGACCCGCACCGCCGCCGCCACCGCCTCGATGCGGGCGCGTACGATCTCGACTTCGCGCCGGGCCGAGACCAGCGGGATCATGATTTCGGGCTCGACCGGCTCGGCCTCGGTCGAAGCCTCTATGGTGGCTTCGAATATGGCGCGCGCCTGCATGTCGTAGATCTCCGGCACCGTCAGACCCAGCCGCACCCCGCGCAGGCCCAGCATCGGGTTGAACTCGCGCATCGCTTCCACCCGCGCCGTCACGTCCGAGAGCGGCAGCCCCAGCGCCTCGGCCAGTTCGCGCAAGCCCTCGCGCCCATGGGGGAGAAACTCGTGCAGCGGCGGGTCGAACAGGCGGATGCAGACCGGCTTGCCGGCCATCATGCGGAAAAGCTCCGTGAAATCGGCGCGCTGCATCGGCAGCAGCCGCTCGAGCGCGGCCTTGCGGTCGTCGGCATGGTCGGCGAAGATCATCTCGCGCATGGCCAGCAGGCGCCCCGGCTCGAAGAACATGTGCTCGGTACGGCACAGGCCGATTCCCTCGGCATGGAACATCAGCGCCTTCTGCGCATCCTGGGGCGTGTCGGCATTGGCACGGATGGAGATGTCGCGTGCCGCATCGGCCCAGCCCATCAGCGTGGCAAAGGCATCGTCGAGCGCCGGCGGCAGCATCTCGGCGGCCCCGGCCAGCGCCTCGCCGCTGGTGCCGTCGATGGTGATGGTGTCGCCCGCGCGCAAGATGCGTCCGTCCGCGCAGGTCAGCGTGCCGGCGGCCATGTCCATCTCGATATCCCCGGCCCCCACCACGCAGGGCAGGCCCAGACCGCGGGCGATCACCGCGGCATGGCTGGTGATGCCGCCGCGCTGGGTGAGCACGCCGAGGGCCGCGTGCATCCCGCGGATATCCTCGGGCGTGGTTTCGCGGCGCACCAGGATGCAGGGCTCGTCGCGCGCCGCGGCGGACTGGGCCTCGCGGGCGGTGAAGACGATGCGCCCGGTGGCCGCGCCGGGGCTGGCGGCAATGCCCGAGGCGATCACGTCGCGCGGCCCCCCCGGGTCCACCTGGCTGTGCAGAAGCTCGGTAAGCGCGCGCGGCGGGATGCGCATCAGAGCCTCCTCCCGGGTGATCACCCCGTCTTCGGCCAGCGCCACCGCGACCCGCAGATTGGCCCGCTCCGAACGGGCCACGCGTACGGCGTCGAGGATGAAAAGCCGTTCGTTTTCGATCGTGAACTCGATCTGCATCTCCTCGCGCAGGCGCGTGCGGCAGAGCTCCCCGTAGCGCAGCAGGTCGGCGAAGCTCTCCGGCAGCACCTCCTCGACCGAGCGCCCGCGCGCATCGGCGGTGAGGTACATCACCGCCTCGTCGCCGGCGCGCGCAAGCGCATCGCGCCCCTGGCTCTTGCACAGGTAGCGCCCGCGTATTTCGCGCGCCCCGGTTGTCGGATTGATGAACTGGATCACGCCCGAGCCGCAGATCCCCGCGCCCACGCCCAGCACCATCCTCTGCACCACCAGCCCGAGTCCCGCATCGGCCGGCGCGCCCTTCGACATGCGCAGGATGCGCGCGGTGGTGCCCTCCCAGGCGCGCGCCATGGAGCGCAGCACCGCGGCGAGCTGGGCCAGGGGGTCCTGCTCGAAGCGCTGGCCGGTCTCGGCCTCGTAAAGCGCCAGCATCTGCCGGGCCGCATCGGGAGCCGCGGGGTCGATCTCGGCGAAGAGGTCCGGGTCGAGGCGCTCGACGCTGACCGCGTAGGACTGGATGAAGCGGGTATAAAGGGCATTGGCGGCGGCTTCGCCGTGGCTGCGGGAAAGGCGGGCATGGGCGGCGTCGTTCATGCCGATATTGAGCATGGCGCCGGGGCCGCCCCAGTCCTTGTCCTCGCTGGAGGGGCGCACGCTGACGAGGACGTCGCCGCCAAGCGCGGCCAGCAGGGCGGACAGGTCGGGCAGGGTGCCGGCGGCAAGGGCGCGCACGGCGGCGAAATCCAGCGCCGCGGTCGCGGGCACGGGCATGTCGAGGCGGATCAGCCGCTGCAGGCACTTGGCACGGCCGCCATGGCGCGCGGTGCTGATATCCGCGTCGGGCGTGATCAGGGTGAAGCCGGATTTCGGGTCGTTTTTCTGCACTGCGGCACCTGTTTTCATGCGCAGCATAGCGTGGCCACAGGCGCTGGCAAGGGCTTCGTGTGGCAGGAGCGGCAAAGAAAAGACAGGAGGGCGGCAGGGATGGCTCGAGCGCTGCTGCGAGCTCCCTTGTTACGGAGCGCCGGAATCTTTGGCGAGCCGCACCCGCTGCAAGACGGAACGGAAACGAAACGCGAATATGCGCAGGGTGTGTGCGGGCCGAGGGCACCGTTTCCGGGCAGACCGCAACTTCCGAGCAGGCCGCAACCCTCTGAAAAATCAGGAGGCGAGTATCTGGAGGCGAGTACCGGAATCGAACCGGTGTACACGGATTTGCAATCCGGCGGAGGAATTTGAATATTGGGCCAAATTTGTGCGGCAGACCGGCGGAACACAGCGTCAACGTAGCGAGAATGTGTGGCAGCGCTGTGCGGGCGGTGGGGATCAGGCCAATGGCGGACACGATAAGCCGAGAACAACGAT
>JALTZY010000072.1 GCA_027045905.1 Paracoccaceae bacterium | reverse complement strand
GTATAATATCTGGCCCAGGTGTCAGGCAGGCGGTAGCAATCGGGCGGTTACCTCTGCCCGGCCTCCAGCGGACTCTTGCCGCCCAGGCGCAGAAACAGGCTTTCCTCGTCGTTATTGCGGAAGAAGGGCACGTCGGGCGGAGCCGATAGGTCGGGCAGGCGCGCCTTGATTTCGGCCAGTGCCACCTGGGTGATGAAGGGCAGATCGAATTCCATCAGTCGCTCGAACGGGATCCATTGCAGGCAGTCGAGCTCTTCGCTGGCGGCGGAGAAGTCGTCCGGGTCGCTCGCGAGCCGTGCCGCGTCGGCGGCGAAGAAGCGCGCATCGAACCGGCGCGGTCGCCCCGGCGGCGTGATTGCCCGGCAGATGAAGGCGAGCCCTTCCGGCGAAGGGATATAGCCCCGGGCGGCAAAGTCCCGCCAGTCTTCGGGCACCTCGCCCTCCCATGCCTTCCTTTTGCCCAGGATCTGCCCGGTCTCCTCCCAGAGTTCGCGAATCGCCGCGACCAGCAGCGCATGGGGCAGCGTATCCGGCGCGCCGGGGCGCAGCTCTTCGCCCAGCCGGCTCAGACAGGGCTCGGCCCCGGCCGCGGCCAGCGGCACCCGATGGTCGCCCGGATCCACCGCGCCGCCGGGAAAGACGAACTTGCCGGGCATGAAGGCCGCC
The DNA here is from genome assembly GCA_027045905.1 of Paracoccaceae bacterium. Classification (GTDB taxonomy): domain Bacteria; phylum Pseudomonadota; class Alphaproteobacteria; order Rhodobacterales; family Rhodobacteraceae; genus JAAEUB01. The sequence continues at coordinate 5,084 of JALTZY010000072.1, read as the reverse complement.
CGCGCCCCGCGCCGACCCATCAGCACCTTCGGAGCACGGCCTGCATCACGGATCAGAAGGATCGTTGCCGCATCGCGTATCTGGCTCTTGTCGCTCACCGGCGTCCCCGCTCACTCGGCAGCGGCTTCATCCCCGAGAGCAGGCATTTCCATCTCCCCCTCCACCGGGTCCGGGCCGAAACCATGCATCCGCTTGGCCCATTGAAAGGCGATCATCATCCCCTTGAGCCTGGGCAGAAGATACAGGCTCAGCGCCACGGTTCCAACCGAGAAAACGCTGGCCATGATCAGCGGGTCCGGTCGCAGGGCTGCATAGACTCCCAAGATCAGCGGCGCCATGACATGGCCCACGATCAGGATGGTCAGATAGGCCGGTCCGTCATCGGCGCGCTGGTGATAAAGCGCCTCCTCGCAGACCGGGCAATGGTCGCGCACGCTCAGATATCCCTTGAAAACCCCGCCGGTGCCGCAATTCGGGCAGCGCCGGCGAAAGCCATGCCGCAGCGCGGGCCAGAGCGCGCGCCCCTGCCCTCTGTTGTCGCCGGCCTCGGCCATGTCGGATACTCCGGATATTTTGCGCCTGATGCTTTGCGCTCGGTCGCGATAATGGTCGCAGCATAGCCCTTTGCGGGTGAATGGCCACCGGTTTTCTGCCGCCGCGTCCCGATGTCGCGATACCGGCGGTCCGGGCGCGGGGGGACAGGTGCGAAAGAAGCGCCTGGGGCGGGCTTCCGCCGCGGGCGACGGAAAGCCGCTCCAGGCGCGTATCTGTTGCAGGAGGGGAGCCGGATCATAACCTGAAACAGCCTGAACAGGAGTTTTCCGATGTACAGACAGACGCATGAGCGGGCGCATGAACAGATGACGCACGAACGGATACAGGAGCACGGACGGGAGCGGATGCGCGAACGGACGCACGGACAGGAAAGGGGGTGGATCTTCGCGGCGCTCCCGCTCGCCCTGGCTCTGGCGCTGCTGGCGGGGTCGGGCATGGCCGAGGCCGCCGCGCAGGGCGGGACCGAGGGCGGGGCGGTGCCGGCTCAGGGCGCGGCGGCAGAAGGCACGGTCCTGCCCGTGCGCCTGCGCAAACTGCTGGCGAATTTCGACGAGATCGACACCGATGCCAGCGGCGCCCTTTCGCCAGGGGAACTCGCCGCCCATGCGCAGCAGCGTTTCGCCACTGCCGATGCCAATGGCGACGGCCTGCTGGACAGGGGCGAGCTGGAAGCCTCGCTCCGCGCCCGCATGGCCGAGCGCAGGCCCGCGCGCGGGGGCGAAGGCAGCCGGTCCCCCTCCGCCCCGCCTGTCCGCGCCGCCAGGGCAGAGGCCCGCATCGCCTGGATGACCCAAGGCCTGCTGTCGCGGCGCGATGCGAATGGCGATTGCCTGCTTTCGCCGGCGGAAATGCAGCCGCGCCCGGCTCGCATGAGCCGCCTGCTGGGGCTCGATGCCGATGGCGACGGGGCGCTTTCCCGCGATGAATTGCTTGCCGGGCCGCCCGGCCGTCCTTCTGCCCCGGCGCAGCCCCGGCCCTGATATCGCGAGGACAGGACAGGGACCGGGGCCGGAACCGGGACCGGGGTGGTCGAACCGCAGGCGGACGGCAGCAGGAAGCGGTCGGGCGATGTACCCCGCTCCGCCTTGTCAGGGACAGCCGGCTTCCTGTAGGCCGGGGGGGTGAAAGGGATATTGGACAGGGCATTGGACACGGGGCGCGAGATTTCCGACGAAGCCTTGCTGGCCGCCTATGGCAGGGGCGAGCGCCAGGCGGCCGTGGCCCTAGCCGCACGGCTGACCCCGAGGATGCTGGGATTCGCCATGCGGATGCTGGGCGGCGACCGGGCCGAGGCCGAGGACGTGACCCAGGAGGCCATGCTGCGCCTGTGGAAACAGGCCTCCGACTGGCGCGAAGGCGAGGCCAGGGTCACCACCTGGCTCTACCGGGTGGTGGCCAATCTGTGCACCGACCGGCTGCGAAGGCGCCGCTTCGTCGATATGGAGGGGGTGGCCGAGCCCGAGGACGGATCTGCGCCGGTCAGCCAGAGACTGATGGCCGAAGAGAGGGCCCGGGCCCTGATCGCCGCCCTGGCCGAATTGCCGGAGCGGCAGCGCCAGGCGGTGATCCTGCGCCACATCGAGGGGCTTTCGAACCCCGAGATCGCCGGGATTCTCGATATCTCGGTGGAGGCGGTAGAAAGCCTGACCGCGCGCGGCAAGCGGGCCCTGGTGGGGAAGCTGGCGCCAAGACGTGAGGAGCTGGGATATGGTGAATGACGCAGGAAAGCCGCAGGTCGGCAAGCCCCGCCAGGAGGCCGAAGAAGGGATGCTGGAAGATCTGTTCGCAGCCGCGCGCCGGAGCGCGCCCATGCCCAGCCGGGCATTGTGGGAGCGGGTGCTGGCCGATGCCGGGGAGCAGCTGCCTTCGCCGCCGGAGGGCGAAAGGGTGCCTCCCCGCGGGCGCGCCGCGCCGCGCCGGCGGTGGCTGGCCGTTATCGGTGCGGTCCTGAACAGCGCCGTCGGCGGCTGGGGGCTGGCCACGGGGCTGGCCACGGCGATGGCCGTCGGGATCTGGATCGGCTATGCGCATCCGTCTATCCTGCACCAGGCCGGGCCATGGGAGGCGCGGGGGCCGGGAAGAGCGATGGCCGGCATGGGAGCGGATGCCGTTACGGGCTTCGATCTGGAGGATTTCGAGCCGGTCCTCGGCGACATTTCCGTGTTTCTGGAGGATGGATGACATGCAGACACAGGCGCCTCGAGGCTCCGGGGCCGGGCCGTGGACGAGGCTGATCCTCGCCCTGTCCCTCTCGGTCAATCTGCTGATCGCAGGGATATTCATCGGCAGCTGGCTGAGCCGGGCAGGGCCGGGGAGCGGATCCGGCGCGGGATATGGCATGGGCAACGCTCCGGGCCAGGCCGACCGTCAGGCGCAGGAGCAGCCGGATCAGGTGGAGCGTCCGCGCCCGCCTGGCGCGACCCGGCCCGGCGAGTCGCCGGCCATGTCTCCCGCCCGGCTGCTGCGCGAACTGGGCCTGGGGCCGTTCATCGCCGGCTTTCCCCCGGAAAAGCGCCGCCAGATGCTGCGCGACCTGCGCGAAGCGCTGGGCCCCCGGCGCGCCGAGCGCACCGCCCTGCTCCAGGAATTGCAGGAGATTCTGGCGATCCTGCGCAGCGAGCCTTTCGACGCGGCCGCCTTCGGCGCGGTGATGGACCGCCAGAAACAGCGCCTGAGCGCCCGGGCCGAGGTCGGGCGTGACGTGATAGTGGCCGCCATTACCGGCCTGACGCCCGAAGAGCGCCTGGCCCTGGCCGATAGTTTTTCTGCCGCCGTGGAAGCCGCCCGACGGCGCGCCGAATCCCGCGAGACTCCGCCTGCGGGCATGGGGGCGGGCGGCGGACTCCCGTCCCGTCCTTACCCCTCCGCACCCTGATTCGCCCCGGCCGGAGCGGCGAGCGTCAGGCGGCGCTGCGCACGAAGGTGATCTGGTTGCGCCCTTCGGCCTTGGAGGCATAAAGCGCCCGGTCCGCGCGGTCGATCAACTGCTCGATCTTCGCCAACCGTGCCGCCGGGGCGTTCTCGTCGCTCACCACCACGCCGATGCTCAGCGTCACCGCGATGTCGCAGCCGCGCGAAGGCGCATATACGGGGCGCTCTCCGATCACCCGGCGCAGACGTTCGGCCACCCGTGCCGCCTCGCCGCGCCCGGTATCGGGCAGAACCACCAGGAATTCCTCGCCGCCGAAGCGCGCCAGCAGGTCGATCTCGCGCAGGTCCTCGCGCAGCCGGCGGGCTACCTCCTTGAGCACCTCGTCGCCGGCGAGATGACCGAAGCGGTCATTGACCTGCTTGAAGCGGTCGAGATCCAGCAGCATCAGCGTGAAGGGCAGCCCCTTCTGGCGCGCCCGCTTCTGCATCCGGGCAATGTAGGACTCGGCATAGCGGCGGTTGTAAAGCCCGGTCAGCGGGTCGATCACGGCCATGGACAGTTGCGCCTCCACCGCCGCGCGCAGGGCATCTCTCTCGCGCTTCTGTTCCAGCAGGCGGTCAAGGCGCAGACTCAGCGCCTCGGCGTCAAAAGCGCCGGCGAGCACCGTATCGGCACCGAGATCCAGCGCCATGGTGGCCAGGGCCGGATCGGCCGTGGGGTCATGCAGCAGGATCAGCGCGTGCTTGCTGGCACTGTGCGAGCGCAATTCGCTGATCAGGCGCAAGCCGTCACGCTCTTCAGCGAGGCTGGCCGCGATGACAAAGGCATCCGCCCCCTCTTCGCCCGCATCGGCCCGCTCGAAGAGGTCGCCGCGCGAGCGCACCTCGATACGGGCATGCAGCTTGCCCACCAGACCGGCCCGCCAGCCGAATCCAGCCTCGGGCGAGCCCGGCACCAGGACGAGGCGCGGCGGTCGGGCGAATTGCGGCGCGGATTCGCCAAAGCCGAATTCGCGGGTGATGGCCTGCTTGTGGAGAAGCTCGGTAAAGGTCGCGCGGCGGCGGATCAGGTTTCGTGCCAGCGCCAGCAGGGCGAACTCGTCGAGCGGTTTGGCCAGCACCTCATCGGCTCCGGCGCGCAGACCTGCCAGCCGGGTCCGGCGCTCCTCCAGCGGGGCAAGCGCGATCACGGGGATCGTGGACAGTTCGGGCTCTGCGTGCAATCCCTCGCAGACCGCCTCGATGCCGCCGTCCGGCAGGGCAATATCGGCGATGATCAGGTCCGGCAGGCTTTCGCGCGCCACCTGCAGCAGTTCTTCGACGGAGCCCGCCTGCACCACGTCATGGCGCGAGGCGGCCAGCTTCACCTTGAGGATGATGCGGTTGGTGGCGACATTGTCGGCGATGAGGATGCGTCCGGCCATGGGCTGCCTGTTCGTGTCGAGGTCTTTGCGCGATCTTTGCTCGGTCTTCGGTAGGGCTCCGCAGGTGGTCTGTCGGAAGCGGGGTCGTGTCGGGTCGCTGCGTTCGGGCTTCGCCTTCGTCGGGTTCGTCGAATTGAAACTGTTCCGTTCAACTCTGACTCATAGAAGTTAACAAATCCTTTCCAGAAGCGAAAAATGCGAAGGATTGGCCGAAAATACCCCGATAGATATATG